>CACWOQ010000019.1:52200-66170 GCA_902762505.1 uncultured Ruminococcus sp.
CCCGAACCGGCGTGTTATAAGCGTAAGGATCTTGTCGCTTTCGCCTCTGTTTTCGGTGTTGGCGACGAGTCCGTCGACGGAAACGAGCATATCAGTCCTCGAAATATCCGAAATTCTTTGCGGCGGACACGCTGTCACGCCAGTTTTTTTTCACCTTGACCCAAAGGTCTATGAACACGCGGCAGCCGAAGAATTCTTCGAGATCCTCCCTCGCGTACGTTCCGATCTTCTTGATCGTCTCTCCGTTTTTGCCGATTATTATCCCCTTGTGCGAGGCTTTTTCGCAGAATATCTCCGCGCGGATGGAAACGAGATCCTTTTTCTCCTTGAAATCCTCTATCGTTACGGCGGTGCCGTGGGGTATCTCGTCATCCGTGAGGCGAAGGATCTTTTCGCGTATGACCTCGGCGGCGATCAGTCTTTCGGGCTGATCCGTTATCATATCCTCCGGGAAGAAGAAACGCGGTTCCGTAAAGTTGTTCTTTACCTCGTCAAGGATTATGTCGACGCCGTCGTTTTTCAGAGCCGATACGGGTATCACGTCTGCGAAATCATACAGCGGTGAATAATCGAGGATTGTCTGTCCGAGTTTTTCCTTGCTCTTCGCGTCAATTTTGTTGATGATGAGATATACGGGCGCCTTCTGTGTTCTGAGTCTGTCTATTATACTCTTCTCGGTAGGGCTGGGCTTGCTGTCCGCCTCGACGACGAAAAGCACGGCGTCAGCGCCGGAGATCGACGAATACGCGCTCTTGATCATATAGTCGCCGAGTCTTGTTCTCGGCTTGTGGATGCCGGGCGTGTCAATGAAAATATACTGTATATCGCCTTTTGTGAGTATTCCGGTGATAGACGTACGCGTCGTCTGAGGCTTTTTCGATACTATCGCTATCTTCTCGCCGAGCATCGTGTTGAGCAGGGTCGATTTACCGACGTTCGGTCTGCCGATTATGGCGACGAAGCCGCATTTTCTGTTTTCGTTATCCATCGTCAATTTTCCTGTTTTCTGAATTTTTTCATTATCTTTGCCTGACGGGCGAACATATCCGCCTCATCCTCGGGAGAAGTTTCGTGGTCGTATCCGAGCAGGTGAAGCGTGGAATGCACGCAAAGGAACGCGACCTCCTCGTTTATATTGTGACCGAGCTCCGCCGCCTGCTCGCGCGCTTTTTCAAGGCTTATGACGATATCGCCGAGCGGAAGGAACCCGTCTACAAGATCCTCGTCGGAGTATTCTCCGTCAAGCAGCGGGAACGAGAGGACGTCCGTTTCCCTGTCCTTGTTTCTGTATTCCGAATTGAGAGCTTTTATTTTTTCGTTGTCTACAAGAGTTACCGAAACCTCGCACTGATCCTCGAACTGCTCGTACGCGAGCGTTTCTTTTACGGCAGCCTGTATGAACGAGCGCATCGCCGGGGTGTAAGCTTCTTTTTTCTGTTCGTTTTTGATATATATCCTGTGCATCATTTGCTCCTTACGTATCTTTTGTGAGCCGTGTTTTCGGCGGCTTTTATTTCCTGCGACCGCTCGTACTTTTCGTATGCGGTTATTATCTTCTGAACGAGTCTGTGGCGCACGACGTCCTTTTCGGTGAAGCGGTGGACTGCGATATCGTCTATCCCGTCGAGGACCTTGATCGCCTCCTTCAGTCCGCTTTTCTTGCCGAAGGGCAGGTCGGTCTGCGTAACGTCACCCGTTACTATAGCCTTGGAGTTGAAGCCGAGACGCGTCAGAAACATTTTCATCTGCTCGGGCGTTGTGTTCTGCGCTTCGTCGAGAATGATGAAGGAATCGTCCAGCGTGCGTCCGCGCATATAGGCGAGCGGCGCGATCTCTATCGTTCCCTTTTCCACGTATTTCTGATACGTCTCCGCTCCGAGCATTTCATACAGCGCGTCGTAGAGCGGGCGCAGATACGGGTCGATCTTGTTCTGAAGATCGCCGGGGAGGAAGCCGAGCTTTTCGCCCGCTTCGACGGCGGGGCGCGTGAGGATTATCCTGTTCACTTCCTTTGCGCGCAGCGCCTTTGTCGCCATGGCGACGGCGAGAAACGTTTTGCCTGTGCCGGCGGGTCCCACACCTAAGACGACCGTGTTCTTTTTTATCGCTTCTATATACTTTTTCTGACCGACGGTCTTCGCTTTTATAGGCTTTCCGCGCGTCGTTATGCAGATGCACTCGTCGTCATACGACGAAAGCTCCTCGCGGTTGCCGTCGCGCACCATGGAAATAACGTAATCGACGTTCTGATCCGTCAGATCGTCGTTGAGTCCCGCAATGCGGCACAGCGACGACACGGCGTCATACGCGCGCTGAACGCCGTCCGGATCCTCACCGGAGATCACGATCGCAACGCCCGCCGCCTTATCCGTATCCTTTTCAGATATGCGGACGTTGAAAGCCTCCTCGAGCCGCTCGGCGTAGCAGTTGTAAACGCCGAAGACCTTTACCGCCTTATCCATCGAATCGGTCAATACCGTTTTAGTGATCATATATAACCAACCTGTTTTAATACTCCGAATGTACTATAACACATCATAAGAAGATTTGTCAAGAGCAAAACGCACAAATTTATAATAAATATATAGTGATATATATCACATACTTACTCCGCGATGTTGCAAACGAGCCAGACCTCGCAGTAAAGCTTGTATTTTCCGCCCTCTTTATACGTCTTTTTCGCAATTTTCTCTATCTTTCCCTCTTCTTTGAGCTTTGAGATCCTTTCGTCATACATCGCCGTAAGCTTTCCGTTTGCTTCATCCTCATCCACATCTCTATACGAGATCGTGTATTCTCTGTAAGTGCTCGTCTGTAATTTTACCGGCAGCGTTACGGTCCTGAACACGGTCAGCTCACTTTCCGCCGTTTCCTTCTCGCAGCCTTCGTGTTCCTTTTTTCCGCCTATACTGCGCGAAAACAGAGTGAGCGCGCGTTCGACGTACGTTTTACCGGTATAATTCTTCTCGGGCACCGTCGCATCCGTCTCGCACAAAAAAGTTCTGCATACGAGCGCATATACTTTTCCCTCCGCCGCAGTCGTTACGGTCCCGTGGTGATGCGTCTCGTACGTTCCCGAGATCAGCACGTCTCCGCGCTTCACCGTCTGTCCGCGTTCCACCACGGCTCTGCCGGCGTACGTTTCGTATCTTACGACGTAACCGTCCTCGGAAGCGCAAAGATCCGGGCTTTTCCTCTTTTCCGGCGCGGGCACCGTCATACGCGAGTCCGTCACTACGACGGCGACGGTCCCCGTGACGTTGATCCTCACGTATCCGACGTCGGGACAGCCGAGGAGTATCAGATTCTCGATCCGCCTGCGGTCGATCCCGGCGCGCGGCGCGCCGCTGTACAGTCCGTTTTCACGGGCGATCTTCATAACGCCGGCGGTATCCTCGCCGCCGCCCGGCTCGTACCTGACGTCCCACAGTATCATTCGTGACGCGGAAAGAGCCGCGGCGAATATCACGGCGCCGGCTATGAGTCCCGGCCGGCGCAGGAGCTTTTTCAGATCGTATAAAAGCCCTCTCTGCCGCTCTGTACGGCAAAGCTTCATCAGCCCTTCGTCTTTGGCGTATTTAGCCGGCACCGTGAAAGCCGTCACGCCGCCTTCGTCGTGAACGTTGAAAAAGTAAACGCCGTTTTTCTGCATATAAGGCAGCGCCTCGTTTTTGTGCTCCGGCAGCTCCGCCGCGCGGATCACGCCGACCAGATATTCAGTCAGTTTTCCCATCCGCGCCTCCCGTCCCGTACGTCAGCCCGTCTATCCTTCCCCTGATCTCACACGCGCCCTCTCCCGCGGCGCGGACCGTAAGAGACGAGCCCTTTATTCTGACCGAGGTTTTTCCGAGAGAAAGCGTTACAGACTCGCCGGAATATTCTCTTATGACCGCGCCGCCGTCGATCAGCACCTCGTGCCTGCCGAAAATATATACGCCGAGCTCTGAGCGATCCGCTTTTTTATTTCTGTTTATCATACTCCGCTCCGTAATAAAAACGTGATTTGTAAAATAGTATTGAAAAAAACGCATTCATATGACACGGAGGTGAAAAATGAAAAAGCGGCGGATCATCGGGACAGCGGCGTCGGCCCTGTTTATAACGCTTTACACGGTATATCTTATCGTTTTCGGATCATGGGCAAAGGAGGACGCGGAAAAGGGACTGCGGCTGTGCGCCGGCGTGATACTGAAAACCGTGATGCCTTTTTCGGTCGCCTCGTCCCTTATCGTTTCATCCGGGCTGTGCGGAGCGGCGGGCAGGCTCTTAGGCGCGCCGTTTTCACGGCTTCTCGGGCTTTCCGACGACGGAGCGGGCGTATTCTTTCTCGGACTTATCGGCGGTTATCCGTCCGGCGCCGTCTCCGCGGGCGAGCTGTATTCGAAAGGCGCGATCAGCCGCGACGAGGCGGAACGGCTGATCTCCTTCACTAACAACGCGACTCCGGCTTTTGCCGCCGGTTTCTGCGGTTCCGTTCTCGGCGACGCGCGCTGCGGAGCGCTGCTTTATTCCGTATGCATCGTCTCGTCCGTCGTCTGGGGAGTAATGATCCGCAAAAAAGCCGGAAAACGGGAAAAGTCAAAGCTGCGGCTGTCTGTGCCGCGTCTGTCGTCCGCGGTGCTTTCGGCGTCGTCCTCATGCGTCGTTATCTGCGCCGACGTCATAGTTTTCTCGATCATTTCCGGCGCGCTGTCGCGCCTTCCGCTCGGCTTCGTCATCCCGGCTCTGTTCGAGGTCACGGGGGGCGCCGTATCGCTTGCGGCGCACGTGCGCGATCTCCGTCTTTGCGGATCCGCGGTCTGCGCGCTCGTCTCGTTTTCCGGGCTGTGCGTCGCTGATCAGACGGACGGCGTCTGCCGGGGATACGGTCTTTCGCCGGGATATTACCTCGCAGGCAAGCCCGTGCAGGCGGTCTTATCGTTTTTACTGTATTATCTGTCGTATCCTTTAATTATATCTTGACATCCGGCGAAAAAAGTGATAAAATATCAAAAAAAGCAAAGAGAGCGATAAAATGGACGCCGAATACGAAAAAATCTGTTTATACTGCGAACACGCCGCGCCTTCCTATGATTCCGAGCGCATGCTGTGCGATCTGCGCGGCATTGTCGGCGCGGGTCACAAGTGCCGCAAATTCATCTACGATCCGTTAAAACGCATACCGCGTCCTCCGAAAAAGCCGGAGCTTGACGGAATGCCGGAAATATAACGCGAAAGCAACAGAACAGGACTCACCGCCGTTTAAGGCAGGTGAGTTTTTATCTGCCTGCGGCAAGGCACTATTTTTCATCCGTCATATAATAGTAACGCGGCTGTGCCGCAATCTCGTATAAGGGATAATATGATGAAACAAAGCATTTTCGCGCTGTCCTCGCTCACGTACGCTTACAAGGGCAGGGACGCGCTTACGGAAGCCGGTATAAAGTCGGGAGTCGTCAGGCTGGACGGCACGGAAACGAAAAAGGGCTGCAGATTCGGTCTGAGGGTATCTTACGGCGACCGGGACGAGGCGCGGCGGGCTTTGATCCGCGCAAGGATCGTTTTCACCGAAACGTGATCTATTTTGACAACGCGGCGACGACTTATCCGAAGCCGGAAAGCGTTATCGAAGCCGTGAACGACGCCGTATCGGGCGTCTACGGAAATCCGGGGCGCGGCGGTCACGCGGCGGCGATGGCGGCCGCCGAGCTCGTTTACGGCTGCCGGGTGAAGCTTGCTAAGGCTTTCGGCACGGATCCGTCGCGCGTCTGCTTCACGGGAGGATGCACCGCGGCGCTCAACACGGCGATACTCGGGCGGATAAGTCCGGGGGAACGCGTGATCACGAGCGACCTCGAACACAATTCCGTCATGCGGCCGCTCCGCGCGGCGAAAGCCGTGACTGACACGTTCTCCGCCGCATCGGACGACGGACGGATACTCGGGCAGATCGACGAAAAAATAAAAAAGGGCGCGGCGTGCGTTGTATGCACGTGCGCTTCAAACGTTCTGCCGGTCGTTCTGCCGTACGCGAAGATCGGTGCGCTCTGCCGTAAGCGCGGCGTGACGTTCATAGCGGACGGCGCTCAGGCGGCGGGGTTTTACGATATAGACGTGGAAAGGGACGGGATAGACGTGCTGTGCGTCCCGTCTCATAAAGGGCTTTACGGGATACCGGGCGCAGGAGCGCTGATCTTTTCGCCCCGCGCAGACGTATCACGCTTCAAGCCTCTTGTTTCCGGCGGCACGGGAACCGACCCTCTTTCCGTCATCATGCCGGAGACGGTGCCGGAGAGATTCGAGGCGGGGACGCTTCCGCTCGCGGCGATAGCGTCGATGTCGGCGGGGATCGATCACGTAAATTCCGTCGGTACGGAGAATATCAGACGGAAAGTCGAAGCCGTGAAACGCGCCGTGCTGGGGTGGCTGTCTGACGACGGGCGTATTAAATTCTACGGACGGGGTCCGGGGAGCCTTCTCTGCTTCAACGTCGAAGGCGCTGGATGCGAGCGGATCGCACGTGAGCTTGACCTTCACGGGATATGCGTACGCGCGGGACTCCACTGCTCGCCTTCGGCGCATAAATATACCGCGCCGGACGGCACCGGCGCGGTGAGATTAAGTTTTTCGTATTCGAACACAACGGACGAGGCGGAGCGTTTCTGCCGGATAATGACCCGTTTTATTCTGCCCTGAACAGTCTTTTTGCGTTCTGCTCCGTGATATGCTCGATATAAGACGGCTCGGCGCCGCGCACCTCCGCAAGCACGGCGATGATATGACGGATGTTGCCGCTGTCGTTTCTTTTGCCGCGCACCGGTACGGGCGCCATATAAGGCGAATCCGTCTCGACGAGCAGCTGTCCGTCGGGGACAGACGCCGCGGCTTCTCTTACGGAGCTTGCGTTTTTGAACGTGACGGAGCCGGAAAAGGAAACGTAATGACCGAGCCTGCAAAGCTGGCGGACCGTTTCGGCGCTCTCCGAACAGCTGTGTATCACAGCCGTGCCGCGGAATTTTCTCAGGCGTTCGAACACGTCGCCGTGGGCTTCTCTGTCGTGTATAACGGCAGGGAGCCCGAGCTCTTCAGAGAGACTCAGCTGCGCGTCAAAGTATTCGAGCTGGCTGTGCTTCGGAGAAAAATCGTAATGATAATCGAGTCCGATCTCGCCGAGCGCGCGCACGTCGTTTTCCGCGATCGCGCTTCTCAGCCTTTCCATACTGTCTTCAAGCGACTTATACCTGTAACAATCGGAGGGGTGTATGCCGAGCGCGGCGTACACCCTTTCGTATTTTCGTGAAAGATCAAGCGTGGCGCCGAAGTTTTCGATGCACGTCGCGCAGTTGAGTATCCCGGACACGCCGTCTTTGAATAGTCCGTCTATGACTTCGTACCGGTCCGCGTCGAACTTTTCGTCGTCATAGTGGGCGTGGGTATCGAAGATCATCAGCTTATTCTCTGACCGTTCGGGGTAGCCGGATCGAGGAACACGACGCGGACCGTGTCGCCCTCCGCGCTTGAAGCGAGGACCATGCCCTTCGATTCATATCCCATCATCATTCTCGGTTTGAGGTTCGCAACGACTATGACCTTTTTGCCGATCAGCTCCTCGGGCTTATAATACAAAGCGATGCCGGACAAAACCTGTCTCTGTTCGTATCCGAGATCAAGCTTGAGCTTCAGCAGTTTTTTTGATTTCGGAACGGGTTCGCATTCAAGGATCTCGGCGGTGCGCATCTCTACCTTTACGAAGCTGTCGAACTCTATCTCCGCCTCGCCCTCGGGCTTCTCCGGCTTTTTCTCCTCTTCCTTTTCGGCGGCGACCTGTTCCATCACCTTCGCCTCGTCGAGCCGCGAGAAGAGCGCTTCCCCTTCGGTGACGGTCTTTCCGGGCGTGAGCGCGCCGAACGTCCGCACGCTCTCCATATCGTCTTTGCCGCCTCCGAGAGCCGAAAGGATCTTATCCGCGGAATCCGGGATCGCGGGCTTCAGGAGCACGGCGCAGACGCGTATCGTCTCGAGAAGGTTATACATTACGGTCGCCAGACGGAGTTTTCCTTCCTCCGTCTTTGCAAGGATCCACGGCGTCGTCTCGTCGATGTATTTATTTGCGCGGCGGAGCGCGGTGAAAACGGCGTCCAGCGCGTCGGAGACCATGAATTTATCCATGAGCTCAACGTATTTTCCGACAGCCGCCGTCACGGTCTGTTTCAGATCGCGGTCAAGCTCGGTCTCCTCACCGGGAGCCGGGATAACGCCGTCAAAATACTTGACGGTCATGGATTCGGTGCGTTTTACGAGGTTACCTAAGATGTTCGCAAGGTCTGAATTGTAACGGCTTATCACGCTTTCGTACGTGATGGAGCCGTCAGCCGAGAACGGCATTTCGGCAAGCGAGTAATAACGCGTGCCGTCGCGTCCGAAGATCTTTATGAGATCGTCTGCGTATATGACGTTTCCGCGCGATTTGGACATTTTCTCAACTCCGAAGAGCAGCCACGGATGCGCGAATATCTGTTTCGGCAGCGGAAGCCCGGCAGCCATGAGGAAGATGGGCCAGTAAATGCTGTGGAATCTGAGTATATCCTTACCGATGAAATGAACGTCCGCGGGCCAGTATTTCGTGAACGTCTCGGGCTGTTTTTCGTTTTCGGGATCATAACCGAGCGCGGTTATGTAGTTTATAAGCGCGTCCATCCAGACGTACAGCACGTGCTTCGGGTCGTTTTTGACCGGTATGCCCCATGTAAACGAGCTTCTCGTTACGCAAAGATCCTGAAGTCCCGGCTTGATGAAATTGTTTATCATCTCTTTTTTGCGCGACTCGGGTATAATGAAGCCGGGGTTTTCCTCGTAATATTTGAGCAGCGCGTCCGCGTATTTGCTCATTCTGAAGAAATACGCCTCTTCCTTCGCGCGGACGACGGGACGTCCGCATTCGGGGCATTTTCCGTCGACCACCTGCGTGTCCGTGAAGAACGATTCGTCCGGTACGCAGTACCAGCCCTCGTATTCGCTCTTGTATATATCGCCCTGCCTCAGGAACTTGTCGAACAGATTGGCGGCGGCTTTTTCGTGATGAGCGTCCGTCGTCTTTATGAAAACGTCGTACTGAGCGCCTACGGCGTCCCAGATCTGTCTGATCTGATCGGACACTCCGTCGGCGTACTGCTTCGGCGTCGTATTCGCTTCCTTCGCGTATTCCTCGATCTTCTGACCGTGCTCGTCAGTACCGGTGCTGAGGTATACGTCGTATCCGCACAGCTGCTTATATCTCTTGTAGCAGTCTGCTAAGATGATATCGTACGTGTTGCCGATATGCGGCTTTTTTGACGCGTACGGTATCGCTGTCGTTAAATAACACTTGGGTTTATTCATTTATTGTGCTCCTTTCGGTATTTGCGGTATTATACAGATACTCGCCGAGCTTCGCGGCGGAAAGAGTCATATACGGCATCGTGTACGCAAAAAACAGAACGCCGAAACTCAGAGCCGACAGAAGCAGAAGCGGTATGAACGAGATAAGAAGTCCGACGAAGCGGAATACTCCGTTGAACGCGGCGGAGGCGCTTTGACCGTACGCCGCAAGGGCGCCCGTGCTTTCACCGCGCGCGAGAACGTACGGCAGCGGCAAAAACAGGGATACGGAAAATATGCATAAAAATGCACACGCGCATATAAGCACGGCGCGTACCGCGAAAAGCGCGGGCGCGTTGTGCAGGACGTAGCCGGCGCCGTCACAGATCAGAGCCGTCGGGATCACGACGGCGCAGAGCTGCAGCGCAAGGATCAGAAAACAAAGTGCCGTGGAGCGGAAGCGTCCGCCGCTTACCGGCGTCAGCATATATGAAAGCTCCGAGAAGCGCGGCGTGCCGGGCGCGCTGCCGTCCTGCTCACGCATCATGCAATGCATGGTGTATACGCCGAAGAAAAACGAGAACAGCAAAAACGCGGAGATTACGCAGATCACGACGTTTACGGTCGATATGAGCATGTATAAAGCCCGCTCGGACAGCGTGCCGGACAGCGCGTCGTTCAGTATCTGCGGCAGCGTGAACGACAGGTATAAAAGCCCGCCGCTCAATAGTCCGCAGACGAGATGCGAGATCACCGAGTTATGGAAATTATCCTTTGAAAAAAGCGTGCGCCTCGCCTCGGTTTTGAAATATCTGTTCTGTTTTCTGCCCCTGTTTTTCTGTGCGGCCGCGGGCTCGCCGACAAATACCGTATTCTGTGTCATGAAAACTCCGTTTTTTCGTATCATTGACCCGGGTCGGGAAAATTATTCCTTTACCGTTGTACCGGCGCATACCGTCATAAGCACGGATTCGCCGTCGGTTAAAATGAGATCCGCGCGTTTTCCCACGGTTATCGAGCCGCATTTATCGTAAATGCCGACCTGCTTCGCGGGGTTTGCGGTCACCGTCACGGCGAGCTTTTCAAGCGGCTCTTTCGTGACTTTGATAAGATTCTTCAGCTCGTCGAAGACGTTCGAGGTAGACCCTGCGATAACGCCTTCGTCGTTTAACGCCCTGCCCTCGCAGACGTTTACCGGCATACCGGACAGATCGTATCTGCCGTCCGGCATATCCGCGGCGGAGATTGAATCGGAAACTATCACGAATCTGTCCTCACCGATCGCGCGGAGCGAAAGATCGAGCACTGCGCCGTTCACGTGGAAGAGATCGCAGATGAATTCCGCGTACGCCCTGCCGGACAGCGCCGCGCCCGCCGTGCCAGGCTCTCTGTGTCTGAGCTCGCGCATGGCGTTGAACGTATGCGTGAACGAAACGCAGCCGAGCTCAACCGCGTGCATCGCGGCGGCGTACGTGCAGTCGCTGTGACCGATGCCGACGGTGGCGCCGTTTTTGATCAGCACTTTTATGAACATATCCGCGCCTTCAAGCTCCGGTGCGACGGTAAAATGCGCGTGAAGCGGCGCTATCGCCCGGCAGAGCTTATACGCCTCGTCGGCGTACAGATGGCGCAGGCACGCCACGTCGTGACAGCCCGGGCGTTTCGGCGAAATATACGGTCCTTCTACGTGTATGCCGTCGATATTTATTCTGCTTTTTGTATTTTTTATGTTTTCTATCGCACGGTAGATATCCGGCAGCGGCGCCGTCATGACGCACGGAAAAACGGTCGTAACGCCGTGCTTCGCATACAGCGAAAGGCATTCCGCGATCTGCTCCGGCGTGCCGTTCATGAAATCGCAGCCGCCGCGTCCGTGGCTGTGAACGTCTATCAGACCGGGAAGAAGATACGCGCCGTGCGCGTCCTTATCGCCGTTCCCCGCCCCTTTTTCGATTTTTGTTATGATCCCGTTTTCATAAGTCACGGATCCGTCGAAAAAGCGTTTTTCTTCCGTACTGTAAACTTTTGCGTTATAGATTTTCATTTGTTGATCTCCGCGTAAACGACGGATTTAGGCAAGCCGCGGTCCTTCGCCGCCGCTTTTATCGCGTCCATTTTAGTCATTCCGCCGTCAATGTATTTTTGCACGTGCTCCTCTATGCTGAGCTCCGTTTCTTCGGCGCGCTTTTCCGGGGCGCCTTCTATCACGAGCACGAATTCACCGCGCGGCTGAGTCTGTTCGTAATAGCTTATCGCCTCGGACAGCGTCATCAGCCTCGCTTCCTCGTTTATTTTCGTAAGTTCACGGCAAAACGCAACGCGTCTGTCTCCGAAAGCCTCGTAAATATCCTCAAGAGTCAGCTTCAGCTTATGCGGCGCCTCGTAGATTATCAGCGTGCGCGTCTCCGACGAAAGCTCCTTCAGCCTTTCCTTTCTCTGCCCTCTCGCCGTAGTGAGAAAGCCTTCGAAAACGAAGTGCCTCGTCGACAAGCCGGAAAGCGTGAGCGCCGTTATCGCCGCACAGGCGCCCGGTATGCTGACGACCTTGACGCCGTACTGACGGCACAGGACGACGAGATCCTCGCCGGGGTCGCTTATCGCCGGGGTGCCGGCGTCAGTCACGAGCGCGCACGATTCACCGTTTCGGAGTCTTGAAATAATATATTCCCCGCGCTCGCGCTTGTTGTGCTCGTAATAGCTTACGAGCGGCTTTTTTATATCGTATCTTCCGAGCAGCTTCGGGGTGTTGCGCGTATCCTCGGCGGCGATGAAATCCACCTCGGAAAGCACCTTTACCGCTCTGTACGTTATATCCGCCAGATTGCCGATCGGCGTGGCGACGAGGTAAAGGACCCCGGGCTCCACCTTGTTATGCTCGGTCTGATCTGTTTTTTCCCATTCGTTCGTTTTGAAACTGCTCATTTGCTAAGCTCTCTTATCCTGTCGCGGTAGGACGCCGCGTCCTCGAACCGAAGCTCTTTCGCCGCGCGGCGCATCTGCGCCGTGAGCTCCTCGATAAGCTTTCCGCGGTCAGCGGGCGACTGTATCTTTTCGGTCTTGCCGGACTTCTTTTTCTTCTTTTTCGCGTCGTCGCTTTCGGCGATCTCTATCACGTCGCGCACGGCTTTGACGACCGTATGCGGTGTGATCCCGTGTTCCTCGTTGTATTTTTTCTGTATCGTACGGCGGCGCTCCGTCTCGTCGATCGCGCGCTTCATGGAGCCCGTGACCGTATCGGCGTACATTATCACCTTGCCGTTTTCATGTCTTGCGGCGCGTCCGATCGTCTGTATGAGAGACACCTCGGAGCGAAGCAGACCTTCCTTATCCGCGTCAAGTATGGCGACGAGCGAGACCTCGGGCAGGTCGAGTCCTTCACGCAAAAGATTTATACCGACGAGCACGTCGTATACGCCGAGGCGCAGATCGCGCAGGATCTCTGTTCTCTGCATCGTCTCCACCTCGTGGTGGATGTACTGCACCTTTATCCCGTGGCTCTGTATATACTCCGTCAGATCCTCCGCCATCTTGGTCGTAAGCGTCGTCACCAGCACGCGTTCGCCGCGTTCCGTCCGCTGTCTTATCTCACCTAAAAGATCGTCGACCTGACCTTCTATCGGTCTTATCTCGATCTCCGGATCCGTAAGTCCCGTAGGTCTTATGAGCTGTTCGGATATTCTCGCCGAATGCTCTTTTTCATAGTCGCCCGGCGTCGCCGAAACGAATATGGCTTGATTTATCTTCTGCTCGAATTCATCGAATACGAGAGGTCTGTTGTCAAAAGCTGACGGCAGGCGAAACCCGTAGTCCACGAGATTCTGCTTTCTCGCTCTGTCGCCGGCGCTCATACCGCGCACCTGCGGCAGCGTGGCGTGCGATTCGTCAACGAAAAGCAGATAGTCCTTCGGGAAATAGTCGAGCAGGCAGTACGGCGTCGAACCCGGCGCTCTGCCCGCGAAAATGCGGGAATAGTTTTCGACGCCGGAGCAGTAACCGACCTCAGAAATCATCTCAAGGTCGTATTCCGTGCGCGTTCTGATCCTCTGCGCCTCTACGAGCTTACCCTGAGCCTCGAAGAATTCGACCCTCTCCTCCATCTCGTCGCGGATCTGATCGAGTGCGCGCAGACGCTTGTCGTCAGATATCGCGTAATGGCTCGCCGGATAGATCGCGGCGTATGAGAGCCGTCTCAGCACGGCGCCGGTAAGCGCGTTTATCTCGGATATCCTGTCGATCTCGTCGCCGAAGAACTCCACGCGCAGCGCGTTTTCGCCTTCGTTTGCCGGGAATATCTCGACCGTGTCGCCTCTGACTCTGAATTTGTCGCGTATGAAGTTTATATCGTTTCTTTCGTAGTTTATGGACACGAGCCTGCGCAGCAGCTCGTTTCTGTCGATCTCCATACCGGGGCGGATCGCGACCATCAGATCGCAGTACTCGTCCGGATCGCCGAGAGAATAGATGCACGATACGGACGATACGATTATCACGTCACGCCGCTCGAACAGAGACGACGTAGCGCTGTGGCGGAGCTTGTCTATCTCGTCGTTTATCAGCGAGTCTTTTTCGATATAAAGATCTTTGCCGGGGATATAAGCCTCGGGCTGGAAATAATCGTAATACGATACGAAATA
>CACWOQ010000020.1 GCA_902762505.1 uncultured Ruminococcus sp.
CCACCGCGACGCTCGACCCCGAAAACCGTTACATCTGCCACTTTCCCGAGGACAATACGATATGGAGCGTCAACTCCGCTTACGGCGGAAACGTTCTGCTCGGCAAAAAGTGCTTTGCTCTGCGCATAGCCTCGTACCTCGGCAGAAAAGAGGGCTGGATGGCTGAGCATATGCTCATACTCGGACTCCAGTCGCCCGACGGAGTTATCAGATACGTTGCCGCGGCTTTCCCGTCCGCCTGCGGAAAAACGAACCTCGCAATGCTCGTTCCTCCGGAATATTACAGAAAAAGAGGATATAAGATCTGGTGCGTCGGCGACGATATCGCCTGGCTGCGCATAGGTCCCGACGGAAGGCTCTGGGCGATAAACCCCGAAAACGGCTTCTTCGGCGTTGCCCCCGGCACGAACGAGCACAGCAACCCGAACGCTCTTGCCGCCACGAAACGCGACACTATCTTCACGAACGTCTGCCACAACCTCGACAACAACACCGTATGGTGGGAGGGGCTTGACGACAATCCCCCGAAGAACGCGATCAACTGGCGCGGCGAGCCGTGGGATTACAGAAAATACGACAAGAACGACAAGATAAATACCTCCGGCGCTCATCCGAATTCGCGCTTCACGGCGGTCGCAAAGAACTGCCCGTGCGTCTCGCCCGAGTTTGACAATCCGGACGGCGTGCCGATATCCGCGATAATCTTCGGCGGCCGCCGCGCGAAGACCGCTCCGCTCGTATATCAGTCCTTTGACTGGCAGCACGGAACGTTCGTCGGCTCGATCATGGCTTCCGAGACGACTGCCGCCGCCGCAGGAGCGATAGGCGTAGTCCGCCGCGACCCGATGGCTATGCGTCCGTTCGTCGGATACGATATGGGCGATTATTGGGCTCACTGGCTCGAGATGGGCAAAAAGATACCGAACGCGCCGAAGATATTCCACGTCAACTGGTTCCGAACCGACGACGAAGGTCACTTCGTATGGCCCGGCTTCGGTGAAAACATGAGAGTCCTTATGTGGATCCTCGCACGCTGCGAGGGCAAGGCGGACGCCGATAAGACGGCGATCGGATACATCCCCAAGCCCGAGGATATAAACCTCGAAGGCATCGACGTTTCAAAAGAAACGCTTGCCGATCTGCTTTCGATCGACCGCGGCTCATGGCTTGAAGACATCAAAAATATCAAGGAATTCTACGATTTCGTAGGTCCGAGCGTGCCCGCGGAGCTGAGAGCAGAGCTTTCGGCGCTCGAAAACAGGCTCAAATAAAAAAAATATCGCGCCCGGCGGGCGCGATATTTTTTTATTCCGTTTCTTCCTTTCTGTATTCCGTCACTTTGAACGCGACGAATACAAGCGCGGCGGCAGCGGCCGATAAACTCACGGCGAACAACAGATACAGTACGGGATTCCGACCGCCGCCGCCCGGGGTGACGGTGACCGTCAGCTTCCGTTCCGCGGTGCCGAATTCGTACACGCCGTCGCCGTTAAGGTCGACTCCGGTCATATACGCCTTAATATCCGCTTTGCCGGGCGATATGCCTATCAGGGTGTTCCCGTCGACGCGCGCTATCCTCGACGCGTTTTCCGCGTCGTATCTGACGTCGATCCCGGTCAGTCCGCTGATCCATTCTATGCGCGACAGATCGACCTTGCCGTCAGCGGCGACGGTGACCTGCGCGTCAAGATCTTCGTAATCCCCCTCGGTGACGGTGATAGTCCCGGGGTAGAAATCTATGATGTATTCGTCCGTCACGTCGGCGCCTTTTTCATCCGTCACGGTAAGCGTTCCGTATCCGTTCTTTACGGATCCGACGTAAAGCCCGGCAGCACCGCTTGAAAACACGAGCTTATGCCCGGGCTCAAGCTCTCCCGCGACGATCGTGCAGCCCTCGGCTGTCAGATACCTGCCGCTGAACTTCGCCGCCGCGTCCGCGGATCTGACAGCGATATACGTATACATCTTTCCGTTCTCACCGGTGACGCGTATCAGCCCTTCTTCGTGATCCTCCGGCGGCTCGCCCTCGGCGTACCTTACGTTTTCAAACTCAACGACGGTCACCTTCTGTGATACGATGACCTCCGCGTTCTGCCACATTATCTCTCCGGTTTTTATTTTTCCGAGCTCGAATTCCTTTTTGAATTCTCTTTTATTCGACGCGGCGACTCCCGTGACGGCGCCGTTCTCATCCATCGTCATCGTTCCGTCCGCCTCGTAATCGAGAACGATCCTGTCCACTCCGACGAGCGCCGCGATACCGGCGTCGGATATGGATTCGTATTCCGGCAGAGTTACCGTCTCACCGACGTACAGCCGTATCTCCGGCAGAACAACGTACACGGGATATACGGTCAGCGTCGCCGAAAAGATCTGATTCAGCACGTATTTATCCGTAACGTCGTTTCCGTTTTCATCGAGCACAAAGGCTTTTTTCGCCCTTATCTGCACGCTTCCGGCGTACGTCAGCCCTTCCGCCTCATACTCGATCCTGTGACCGGGCAAAAGATTGCTTCCCGCTTCAAGCCTTACGCCGGCTGAGTACAGCGGCTCGCCGTCGTACGTCTTTTCCGCCGAGATCAGGCTGTAGTTTATTCTGTTATAAAACATCGCGGAGCCTTCGGCGGGGGGTCTGAACTCGGAGTTTTCTCCGCCCTGTGACAGGCGCGACGCCGTTACCTCGACCGGCACCCAGCCGAGGTTTTCAACGTATACCTCGGGCCAGGAATGCGCGTCCTTCGGGTAAAACCTCGTTTCATCCTTCTCCCGGGCGACGACGTAGTAACCCACGGTGAACCGCGCCGGTATGCCGAGCGCCCTGTATATGAGCGTGGCGGCTGACGCGAAGTGGGCGCATATGCCTTCTCTGCTTTTGTTCAGGAAGTACATTACGCGGTCGGCTCCTTCGGGCGCCGGATCGAACGCGCCGTCATACGTGGCGTACGAGCGCAAAAAGCTTGCAACGTCGGTTATTACGGTGGGAGAGGCGGCGTCTAAACCGTTTTTTTCAATGAACTTCAAAAGGTCTTTTTTTATGCTCTCCGGAACTTCAAGATAGTTTTCCCGGACGAAGACGTAATAATTGTCGTCCGCATAATTCAAGCTCCTGACGGCCGAGGAAAGAACGTTCTGCGTCGTCGGCATGGGGATGTGGCTGAATTTCCTCGTCGCCCCGGCTTTGTCCTCCGGTATCGCTATATCCGTGACGGTATAGCTGCTCTTCAGAGGGCTTTTCGTATAATACGGAACGGGGAAAAGTCCGTCGTTCACGTTGTATTTGACGGTGATATCGTTTATCGCGTAGTAGGTCCGGCTGAGATTTTCGTACAGAAGATTGAGCGGATGAGTGCCCATTTTTTCCGCGTCCTCGTATATCGGGGATTCCGCCCAGCCGGTGCCGGTATATCCGCCGAAGCTGCGCAGACGGAGGTAGACGCCGCCTTCAAACGAGGAGCTTATCACGGTGCCGAGCACAGTGCTTTCGTCGTAATCCTGCTCAGACCCCGGAACCCCGGCGCCCGCGGAGGGGCTGTTTTTTATGCCGCCGCCGACTCCGGACGAGCCGATACCGCTCGGCCCGTATTTTTCAGCCGCGATCTCCTCCGGCGTTCGCGGATCTTCCGGTCCGTCCGTGTCGTCGGACGTGCCGGGACCTGACGGTCCGGACGGTCCGGTCTGCGTATCGTCGGTCGAATCGTCCCCGCCGTGGCTGGGATCCTGCCGTCTGACTTCGTCGAGAAGCGCGGGATCGTATCTGTAGGATATGACGATCTCATATGAATCCGTTATGTCTCTTCCGTTCCGGTTCAAAACGCGGACGTGATCGTTTATATACGTTTCAAGCTCGTCGTTTCCGACTTCAAGCGGGATCTGCGACGGGAATTCGAGCGACTCGTCGGGCAGCAAGCCCGAATAGCTTTTTTCATAAGAATAAGGCTCCGGTAAGTTCTGCTCCGCCGCGCCCGCGGGACGGCTGTCCTCCTGCTCCGTACCGCATATCACGGTAAACGAAGTCGAGACTCCGGGATTTCCCGTCACGTCAAACGCGACGTTTATTTTTCTCGGCGTCACGGTAAAGGTGCCGAATTCGTATTCTATATCGTAATTCCGCGTTACGTTTGTGCCTTCCGTATCGTCAACGACAAGAGCCTTGAACGTGTTTTTGTATTCTCCCGCGTATCTTGCGCCGTAGAATTCGGTAAAAGTCACGCTGTGACCTTCAAGCGGCGCGCCGGATACAATCTGCGCGTTATCCGCTATGTGCGCCGTTCCGTCGTATTCCACGGTCTTGTCCTCGCTTTTGACGGCGAGCTTTATCTTGTTTATCCGGAGCTCTCCCGGATCGTATTGAAAATCGTAAAGATCTCTTACGTTTGCGCCGTTTTCATCCTTTACGTAAAACTCGATGATATTCTTTACCTCGCCGGCGTCCGTTATCTTCGGCATCCCGAGCACGCCCGCTTCATGTCCCGGCAAAAGCTCTGATCCGTCAAGCTCGTATTCACCGCACGAAAGCGGAAGTCTGTCGTACGCTTTTTCCGCTGAGCCGGTCTTGACGCGTATCACGCGGCGTTTTACTGTCAGTGTGCCGCGGCTGAATCTGATCCTGTAAAGAGCCGTTCTGTCCTCGTCGCCGTGATAAACTCTCGCCGTCGCAGTATTTTTGACGGAACCGGGTTTTGTTATCGAGGCGTCAAAAACAACGCGGAGCTCATCTCCCGGGGCAAGCGAGCCGTCCGCCGTGTACGAGTTGTCGTACAGGATTTCGCCGTCGTACGTTTTCTCCGCCGACGCGGTTGTGATGACGACGGTCCTCCGCAGGATGGTCACGCGGCAGAAGCCGAGCGTCAGATCGTAGCAGCCGGTCACGTCCTCTCCGTTTTCGTTTCTGATCACGACCGACGTGATCACGCCGTCTCCGCCTTTGAGTCTGTCGTAATCCACCTCCGCCGACTCGATCCGGTCGCCTTCGCGCAGATTGTCGCATGATACGTTTTTGAGGAAATCGCACTCGTCGCCGTATACCGTTTCGGTATCGTTCAGAAGGACGGAGGCGCGCCGTTTCATGACGGTCACCGCGGACTCCTGCTCTCTGACCGCGCCGAAGCCGTTCACCGTACGGGCGCGGACGGTGTATTCTCCCGCAAGATACGGTACGCCCTCTTTTTCTTTCGCGTCGCTTTCATAGCTGTAATCCACGCGGCTGAAAAGCGCCTTAGCGCCGATCTGCGGGGTGTCGCCGTAAACGTAGTTTTCACAGCTGAGCTTTTTTGTAAAGATCCCGGATACGAGCATGACGGCAAGCACGGTCAGTATCGCCGCCGCCGTGACTGCCGCGAGTTTTCCGCCGTGCTTTTTGATCCACGCCGATGAGGCGCGGAACCTTGATATATCGGATCTGACTTTTATAACGTATTCATCGTAAGTCATGCCGTACCCTCCGGATCATTTTACGTTTGTCGTAAACGTTTTGCTCGCCTTGGCGCCGTACTCGTCCTCCCACGTGACAGTAAACGTCGCGGTATCGCTCCCGTTTGTCTGTCTTGAACCGGATATCGCGGTCCCGGACTTCGGCAAAAGCTCGAAGCTGTTGCATAAAACGTAGCTTCCCACGGCGATCCCGTCCGTGTAAAGCGAACAGTTGACGCTCCTGATGACAGCGCGCTGCTCGCCCGTGTTTTCAAGCTTGAAATCGTACCTTACCGTACCGTTGCCGTAACGCAGCGAGCTTATACGCAGCTCGACTTCAGTTCTCACGCCTTCGTTGTAATCGTACTCAAAGCCGTCGACATTCGGCTTGTCCGGCTCGGTAAACGACGGTTCGTTCACGTGTACCGCGCCCTTCATCTGCGTGAACGCGCCGCAGTACGAGGCGAAAAACACGATGAGAAGCACCAGCGCCGACGATGCGGCAAAGCCGGCGAGCGGAAGTATGACGCGGTCCATCGCCGCTTTTTCGAAAATTCTGTCGTCTTTCATTCAATTCACCGATCTGAATCTATTGACGTATGCGAGGCTGAGCGAAGGGCTGTATTCCCCGAACGCTCCGTCAAGGAATCTTGCGATGCCGTCCGCCTCGGAGCGTACAAGCACCGGGTTCACACCGTCGAGCTTGCGGAGCAGCTTGCGGCATATCAGTATGTCAGCGGCTTCGTCCTCGCCGCCTCCGCAGGAGACGAATACGGGAATGAATCTCTCCGCCTGTCTCATAACGCGGTTTCCGGCGGAGACGCCCAGGTGCTCCGAAAGATATTCGTCCGTCGCCGAAAGGATCCCCTTCACGCGCTCCGACGCGGGATGCTCACGCGCCGCCGCGTCGAACAGCTCGGTGAGCCTCGCGTACGATACGGGCGCTCTGCCGGCGCTCTCCGCCGGAAACGGCTTGCATCTTCCGTTCAGCTCTATTACGAACGCGCGGTCGTAGACCTTGTCGGATATCGCAAGAGTCGAGTCGTCGTTGTTGGCTGTTCCGACGAACCATACGTTGTCGGGAAGTTTCAGAGTCCCACCCTCGAACAGAGCCGGGTCGTTATCGCGGCTGTCGGCGGTGACGCGCAGTCGTCTGTCCGTTCCCTCCGGCAGCTCAAGCAGAGATAAAAACTCCGCAAAATAATACTCTACGCGGGCGATATTCATTTCGTCGAGCACGACGGTGCATATATCGCCGCACATGTCAGCCTCGTAAAGCTTGCACAACAGCTCCGTTTCCGTGTAGCTGTCCGTGAATTCGTTGTAGTATCCGAGCAGATCCGATCTGTCCTTCCAGCCGGGCTGTACCGGCGTGACGGCTGCGTCGCGGCAGACGTATTTGCCGAACGCGAACGGAAGAGACGTCTTTCCCGTTCCGGAAATGCCCTGAAGGATGATCAGATGCGTTGCCGACATACCGGCGACAAAACTTCTTATGACCCGGGCGTCGTAATACAGCCCCATCTCAGCCGCCGCGTAATTGCGGAAGCCTTCGCAGAATTCGTATAATCCGATCCTGTCGTTATACGTGACGGAGCCGGGCACGCCTTCACGGTCGAGCTTCATCAGGCGCGAGAACCTTTCGGTCACCGCGCGATTTTCATTTTTAAGCGCGCGTCCCGTCCTGACGTACGATACGGCGAGTATCACGGCGAGCGCGACGCACGCGGCGTCCGTCAGGATCAGAGCGACGGCGGCAATCGCAACTGCGGGCTGCGGCATCATGAATATCATGTTCCAGCCGTCCTCGATCTGCTCTGACCGGTAGTCCGCCAGGCTTATAAGCAGCATAACGCCGCACAGCGTAACGGTCAGCGCCGCGGCGCAGAGTACGGAGATGACGACAGTGCTTTTCTTCATTTTCCGTCACCGTCCTTCAAAGCTTTTTTCCATTCGCGTGATCTGATGCTTTTTTTCACCTTCGCCCATTGACGTCTGTAATACTCCTCAAGAGCGAAATACTCGTCTTCAAGTCTTATAAACGCGTCCCTGTCCGTCACGTCGCCGGCGGGATCTCCGTCAGCGCCGATCAGCCCCTCGCCGCGAAGACGCGCGGCGAGAAGATCCGTTTCCTTCTTCATCGCTTCGCGCTCCGCCTGCATGGCAAGACGCTCTTTTCCGATCTTTTCGTCGGCCTTTTCCGCGTATTCACGCTCGGCGCGCGCCGTGTTTTCCCTGATCCGCTCCTCGCACGCTTTTACCGTGCTCTCAAGCTTGTCAGCCATCATATCGCGCTCCGCGGCGAGTCTGATCGTCCTTTGTCTTTCCTCTCTTTCGCTGCGGCGCAGCTCCGCTGTCTCTTCTTCCGCCTTTTCGCACGCTTCATACAGCGACGCGTTGGTCCGCTCGAGCAGAGCGGTATACTCGTCGTCCGTCATTTTGCCTGCAGCCTTTCTTTCACGGGCTTCCTCAGCCGACAGACGCAGTCTTCGGAGCGCCTCCGCGCGCCGTTTTTCGCATTCCTCATCGTACGCCGCCTCGCTTTCGTCCCAGCCGGAGAAAACGCCCTGATACGCGATAAAATACTGCAGAGCCGCCACGTCGGCAAGCGCGTTTTTCGTGCGCTCGTCTGCGTCCGAGTTGTTTTTCGCGTCGTCATTCAGCGTATAACCCGGTCCGCGGTATGAGTAAAGATAGCTGTACAGCTCATAAATGCGTGCGAAATGCACGTTGTTTTTGATTATGTTGGTACGGACGATCGGCGGATTGAGCTTCGGCGCCGCGGAGACAGCTTTCATCAGCGGACTCTGCAGGTATCCCGATATGCTGTTCATGACGTTTCTTATCCGCTCCGTCACGGCCTGCCCCGCCGCGTCCGCCGCGTCGCCCGAGCCGTTCGAGGTCTCGCTCAGTTCAAGCGCGTAATCAAGATCCTTCTTCTGATCCTTCACGGAGCCTCCCGCACGCAGCGACACTCCGGTCTCGGAATACGCGCGTTTTATCCGGTCGTATCTCTGACCGACGAAATCGGCTGTAAAGGTCAGCGCAAGATACAAAAATCTGTTTTCATAAACGGCGAGATCGTCGTCGTTTGCGGTTATATATATTTCCTCAGGCGCAAGTCTTCCGTCGTCCGTGACGGATCTGATCAGATTGCTGTGGCGCGCCAGATGTGCGACGGAATCCTTGGAGGGACGCTTCGCACGGTCGATCCTGACGACCTCGCCGTCCTTTTTTATCAAGCTGCGCGACTGCTCTATCGCCGCTCTGAAATCCGCTTCCGCTTCCTCACAGCGGCGAAGCCACTCTTCGTCGACGGAAACGTTTTTCCTCTCGCCGGAAAAGACCGTCCCGCCCGCGTCGAGCGCTTTTCTCACGTCCGACCGCACCGGATCGGATCCGAGCAGTCCGGACAGTTTTAATAATACTTCGTACAGCTGCGCCCGTCTGCTCGCTTCGCTTTCGTTCATAGGCTCACCTCAAAGTCTGACGTAACGCTTGACGTATGACAGACACGACGTCATGACGCCTTCGCCGAATACGGAATCGAGCGCGGAGATCAGTCCTTCCGCCTGTGCGGAAACGTAGACGGGGTTCTGCGACTCAAGCTTTCTGAGCACCTTTTTGCAAAGTATCAGATCGACCGCCTGCGCTTCCGTGCCGCCGCAGGCGCGGAAAACGGGCACGAATTTACGGGTCTGAGTCATTATCCTGTTGCCGAACGTTATCTGCATATGAGCGCTCAAATATTCGTCGAACCGTTCTATTTTTTCCGACATTTCGGAGGACATCGGAAATTCTTTCAGCGCCGAGGAGTAAAGCTCCGACAGGCGCGTCGCCGAAACGGACACGGGAGCGGTATGCGGCGCCGAAAACGGCTTTGCGCGGCTTTGCAGCTCGATCACCATCGCACGGTCGTATACCTTGTCCGAGATGGAAAGCGTCGAATCATCGTTGTTCGCGGTGCCGACGAACCACACGTTATCGGGTACCGTGAGCTTTCCGCCTTCAAGCAGCTCGGGGTCGTTTTCACGCGTGTCAGACACGACCTCAATCTTACGCGACGCGAGCTCCGGCAGCTCGAGCACGGACAGAAATTCAGCAAAATAGTATTCGACGCGCGCGATGTTCATTTCATCAAGCACGGTTATGAAAACGGCGTCGCTGTCGTTCGCTTCATACAGCCGGCAGAGCAGCTCGGTCTCGGTGAAATTGCCCGTGAATTCGTTGTAGTATCCGAGCATATCCGTCCTGTCCTTCCACGACGGCTGCACCGGGACGATCAGCGCGTCGCGCCCGATGAATTTGCCGAACGCGTACGAAAGCGACGTTTTTCCGGTGCCGGATATGCCCTGCATGATGACGAGCCTGCTTACGGCGAGAGACGAGACGAAAGCGCGTATCACGTCCTCCTCGTAGTAAAGCCCCATTTCGGATGCGGCGTAATTGCGAAAGCTCTCGCACAGCAGGGAAAGGGACTCGACCTCGTCAAATTTTTCCTGTTTGTGCGCGCGTCTTTTCGCGTCCGTTTCGGACAGACGGCTGAAACGGCGCTTTTCCTTCAGTCTCTTCCTCTCCGCTTCTCTGCCCTTCATATCTCTGCCGCTTTTGAGAATGAACGCCGCCATCAGAGCGACGACCGCCAGAAGAAGAATCACGAGATATGCAAAAACAGCCCTGTGCCCGGTAAGGGTCTGCCAGAGCGAGCCGCCGCTTTCGGTTGCCTCAAGCAAAAAACAAGTCATCATTCGTACATCCTCTGTAGTTTTAATTCAAGTATAATATATCACATAATATAATATTTGTCAATAGTGATCAGCGTAATACCCTCATTTATACAGACGCTTTCCGGCGGGCAAAAGTTTCGCACGCCTGCTGAATTTTTTCAAAATTTTTCGTGAATGCGAAAAAAAGCTCTTGACGCGTCCGTAATATGTGGTAAAATGAATTTATACAGACGCTTTCCGGCGGGCAAAAGTTTCACACGCCTGCTGAATTTTTTCAAAATTTTTCGTGAATGCGAAAAAAAGCTCTTGACGCGTCCGTAATATGTGGTAAAATGAAGAAAAAGGAGGCAGATATGATACAGTTTACATTTTTAGGCACTTGCGCGGCTGACTTTTCGCCGCGGCTTACGGGCGACTGCAAAAACAGGTTCGACCGTGACGCCAGACGCGCTTCGTGCGCTCTGATAAACGGTCGGTATCTTCTCGACTGCGGTCCGCACTGTCCAGATTCGCTCCGCATCGCCGGGATTGATCCGGGCGGAATAACGGATATAATCCTGACTCATCTTCACGACGACCATTTCAACGTAAAAAGCGTTGAATACGTCGCCTCCCGCCATCCCGTGCGGCTTTACGTCCGCGCCGACGCGGTACTGCCGCACATGGAAAACGTCACGGTAGTGCGGATGAACTGTTACGAAAAATACGCGCTTGACGAAAACGTCTTCGTCACCGGGCTGCCGGCAAATCACGACGCGCGGTCGTGCCCTCAGCATCTTTTGATCGAGGTAGAGGGGAAAAAGATCTTCTACGGCATGGACGGCGGCTGGCTGCTGAACGGCACTTACGCCGCTCTGTGGCACAAAAATCTCGATCTCTGCGTGCTTGACGGCACGTGCGGCGACTACACGGGCGATTTTCGCATGGGCGAGCACAACAGCATACCGATGATAAGGCTGATGCTCCCGTCCTTCCGGACCGTCGGCATAATCGACTCTCACACGCTCGTCTACATCTCCCATCTCGCGCCGTCGCTTCACAAGCCGCACGAAGAAACGGTCAGGATCTGCGAAAAGGACGGGATACGCACAGCCTTCGACGGACTGACGCTTTCGCTTTGACCCGCCGGCGGTACGCGCGGCGAACAAAGTGAGATGATTTTGTAAATTTCTCTTTTCAGCAATAATCACCTTGACATTCCGCCCTGAAAACACTATAATGGTAAAAAAACACAGGAGATATACCGTATGGATTTCAAAAAGATCGACAAAAAATACCGTCCCGTACCGTTCTGGTCGTGGAACGAGCGGCTCGAAACGGAAGAAACAAGACGTCAGATCCGGCTGATGGACGAAGCCGGACTCGGCGGCTTCTTCATGCACGCCCGCGGCGGTCTTCAGACCGAATACATGGGCGACGAATGGTTCGAAAACGTCACCGCCTCCATCGACGAGGCGAACAGGCACGGGATGCACGCCTGGGCGTACGACGAAAACGGCTGGCCGTCCGGCTTCGGCGGCGGCAAGGTCAACGGTCTCGGGCTCAGATATCAGCAGAAATATCTGCGCGTCACAAACGATCAGTCCCCCCGTGAGCACGAGATATGCAGAGTTGACGGTCACGTTTTCTACTTCGACGTAAACCCCTTCTACGTCGACACGCTCGACCGTGAAGTCATCGCCGAATTCATCCGCGTCATATACGAGCCGTACTATGAAAAATACAAAAACAGCTTCGACGGGTATTTCACGGACGAGCCGCAGATATCGAGAAACGGCATACCGTGGAGTCTTACCCTGCCCGAAAAGTACGAGGCTGAATACGGCGAACCGCTCCTGCCGCGTCTGCCCGAGCTGTTTATGCAGACCGGAGACTACAAAAAAACGCGCCTGCGTTTCTGGCGTCTGATAACGATGCTGTTCTCCGAGAACTTCATGAAGCAGATACACGACTGGTGCCGCGCTCACGATCTGAAATTCACCGGTCACATGGTGCTCGAGGAGTCTCTTGAGTCTCAGCTCACGTCGAACGGCGCCTGCATGCCGCATTACGAATATTTCGATATTCCCGGCATGGACTGGCTCTGCCGTCCGATCTTCCCGTGCCTGACCATACATCAGCTCGCGTCGACCGCGGCGCAGACGGGCAAAAAACAGATCCTGACCGAAAGCTTCGCGCTCTGCGGCCACAACGTATCGCACGAGGAGCTGAAACGCAACTACGAATGGATGATGGTGCGCGGCGTCAACCTGCTCTGCCAGCATCTCGAAGGCTATTCCCTGCGCGGGATAAGAAAGCGCGACTATCCGCCGGCAATGCATTATCAGCAGCCGTGGTGGGAGTATTATAAACAGTGGAACGACGCCGTGTCCCGCACCGGTATGCTTCTGTCCGAAGGGGCGCTTGACGTCGACACGCTCGTGATCCACAACGAATCGAGCGCATGGGTGAATTTCAACTGCGGCGACAACGGCAGCATCGGCAAATACAACGAAGCGCTCCTGCGCACGATAGACAAGCTCGAGCGCAAGCACGTCAACTTCCATTTAGGCGACGAGATACTGCTCGAACGCCACGGAAGAGTCGAAGGCGACACGCTGATCGTCGGCGAAATGAGATACAAAAAGGTCGTTCTGCCGCTGCACGAAACGCTGTTCGGCAACACCGAAAAGCTGCTTTGCGAATTTCGTGAAAACGGCGGCCTGATACTCGCGCCCGAGGAGATCGCGGCAAACGAAATAATCGACGATCCGGCGATCACCTACACGAAGCGCGTATTCGACGGCTTCACGATGCATTATTTCGTCAATTCAAGCTCCGAGGCTCACCACGCAAAGATCGCGTGCGGCGGCAGGATACTTGAACAGGAGACCGGCGAGCTTCTGCCGTTTTACGGCGAATACGATTTTGCCCCGATGTCGAGCCTCATCGTGATCGACGACGGCACGCCCGCGGCTGAAAAGCCCGCGCGGAAGGCATACAAGACGCTCGATCTGTCCGGCGAATGGAAGATCACGGGCAAAACTCCGAACAGCCTCACGCTCGACAAATGCACGTACCGCTTCGACGGCGAGCTGCAGGAGGAGAACGGCTACGTTTTGAACGTCGCGCAGAGAGCTTACGAGCTCGGACGTCCGGTCGATATAGAATGCGAATTCAAGGTATTCTGCGCGTACGTCCCGGAAAAGCTCTCGCTTGCGTGCGAAACGCCGGAAATATTCGATATCACGGTCAACGGCAAGCCGGTCGACAAGACCGACCGCGGCTTCTTCCGCGACCGCGCCTTCCGTCTGCTCGACGTGTCGGGTCTGTTTGAAAAAGGCGAAAACGTGATAAAGCTTATAACGCACTTCGAGCAGTCGCCCGAGGTATACGAGAACATGAAGAAGGCGAAGATCTTCGAGTCCGAGAAAAACAAGCTCACCTACGATATGGAGATCGAGGCGCTTTACCTCGTCGGCGATTTCTCGGTCGGGCTCAACGGCAGCTTTGAGAACATCCCGCACGACGCGTATTTCTTCAGCGGAGATTTCGTCATAGACCGTCCCGTAGACTCGGTAAGTCTGCACAGACTCGATCTGCAGGGCTTCCCGTTCTTCTCCGGCAAGCTCACGGTCGAGAAAAAGATCGTCTGCGACGGATCGCCCGTGCTGATCCGCTTCGACAAGCGCGGCGTAAACGCGATCCACGTGAAGATCAACGGTACCGACGTGAAAACGTTTATGTTCACGCCGTACGAGCTTGACGTAAGCGAATACCTGCACGAGGGTGAAAACACGGTCGAGCTCACGTTCGTGAACAACCTGAGGAACCTTCTCGGACCGCATCACCATCAGGGCGGCGAGCTTTACGCCGTATCTCCCGCGAGCTTCTTCTATGAGCCGTGCATCTGGACCGGCTACGGAAAAGGGCCTTATACGGAAAAATACTGCTTCGTCGAAACCTCGCTTATCTGAAGTAAATAAAAATCGCCGCCCGGCGCTGCCGGGCGGCGATCATTATTATTCTCAATACGTACCGTGCTGTTTTGCCTCTATCTGATCGAATACGGCTCTGTTATTCTTTGTCTTCACGAAGTTTATGATAATGAATATCAGGGCTATATCGTTGAAGAGCGCCGCAAAAACTATCATTCCGACGGAGGTGCAGCGCGTGCGTGCGACGGAAACGTCGGTCGCCATGACGTTCTGATAAAACTCGTTGCGCTTCATGGCTTTGAGATTTATTATCATCAGCGGCAGATATACGATAAGCGCGATCACGATATAAACTATGCCCGCGGTGACGAAGGGCGCCGCCGCAACGTACGGGGCGTATTCCGGATAATAGTCGTACGACATATTAAGGATGCCGTTTACTATCGCGGTGCCGGCTCCTCCGCCGAGCAGGAACATCACGCCGGCTAAGATGAAGATCACCATGGCGCACAAAAGCACTATCCAGCCCGCTTTCCAGGAGGCGTGCTCGTATCCGAGGAACTTTTTCATGCCGTCAAGAGCCGCGTTTTCGGCACTCTGATCTATCGCGGGCACGGGCGCGGCGGCAGGCGTCTGAGGCGCTCCGCATTCGCCGCAGAACACGGCGTTGTCGTCAAGCGGTTTTCCGCAGTTTGAGCAGTATTTCATTATTTCTCCTCTCCGAGAACGTACGCGGCGGCTTCGGCTATCACGTCGAGACCGTGCGTAAGCTCTTCTTCCGTAATTACGAGCGGCGGCAGTATTTTCAGCACCGTGTCGTTTCTGCCGGAGCGTTCGATTATAAGACCGTTTTCAAAGCATATGCGCGAGATCTTCGCCGCAAGCTTGCCGGACGGGTCGAGCGCGGTGAAGTCTATGCCGTATATGAGCCCGCGTCCGCGGTATTCTATACGCGAGTCAAGCGGGAGTATGTTCTTTTCAACGTAATTCACGAGGACGCGCTCCATATCCTTCACGTGGGTCAGCAGATCTGTGTTTTCAAGCACGTCGAGCGCGGCGTCCGCGGCGACGAAGGCGAGCTGGTTCCCGCGGAAGGTGCCGTTGTGCTCGGCGGGTCCCCAGATATCGAGCTCGGGCTTCATGAGAAGCAGCGACATGGGCAGACCTATGCCGCCGATGGACTTGGAAAGCGTGACCATATCGGGCACGATCCCGGCTTTTTCAAACGAGAAGAATTCGCCCGTTCTTCCGCAGCCGATCTGTATATCGTCGACGATGAGAAGGATATCGTGTCTGTCGCAGAGCTCGCGCAGACGGCGGAGCCATTCGACGTCGACCGGTATGATGCCGCCCTCCGCCTGCACCGTCTCAACTACGATGGCGGCGGGGAGCTCGGAGCCGGAATGGTCGTCCGTTATCACGTTCTCGATATATCCGATCGTATCGAAGCTCTTGTTGAAGCCGTACGGGAACGGCATGAAAGTGATGCCGAGAAGCGGTGTGCCGGAGGCGGCTCTCGGATAGCTGTGGCTCGTCGCCGCGAGGGCGCCGAGGGACATTCCGTGGAACGCGCCCTGGAACGCGAAGATCGTCTGTCTGCCCTTCACCTTTCTCGCCAGCTTGAACGCGGATTCGACGGCGTTCGTGCCGGTGGGCGCCGGGAACATGACTTTATAGTCGAGTCCTCTCGGTTTGAGTATCCTGTTTTCAAAATCGGTCAGGAACGTGCGCTTCGCGACGGTATGCATGTCGAGCGCGTGGAGTATGCCGCCGTGCTGCAGATATTCGATCATTTTTCCTATGATGTAAGGGTTGTTGTGACCGTAGTTGAGCGCGCCGGCGCCTGCGAAGAAATCGAGGTATTCTTTGCCGTTCTCGTCATACATATGGCAGCCCGCCGAACGGTCGAAAACGACCGGGAACGCCCTGCAGTATGACCTGACCTCTGACTCTACCTGTTCAAATATAGACATATGTAAACCATCCTGTTGTGTATTATATTTTAAGCCACTTGTGAGTATATCACAAAGTACCGCATTTTGCAAGTCTTTTTTTTAAATAATGACCGCCTTCGCAACTTTTTTTGACAGACCGCGCCGAAAATGAAGACGCTTCGCTGATGAAGAAATTCGAATTCAACGGTTTTCTTCAAGCTGGCGGCTTCGCTTCATCAGGCAGCCAAGCTGCCGTCTTCATTAGTGAGCGAAGCGAACGTCTTCATTATACGGGTTGAACACGAAAAAGCAGACTGATTTTGTTCTCAGTCTGCTTTTGTTAAGTGCACACTTACTCACCGCTCTCGCCGACCATTACGGTAAGTTCGTCTCCGGTCGTCTCCGCCGCATCTGTTATAATCCTTTACGTATCAGTCAAGGAAAACGCGCTTTATCGCGTCGAGATAGCCGGTGCCGTACACGTTGTCGGGGAGCAGATAGCTCATCTCCGTCCACTCGTTCCAGCTGTTCACGGTTATAAGACCGACTCCGTGTTCGTCGGCGAAAGCCTTCGCCTGGCGGAGCGCTTTTTCTATATTCTCCGGGGTATTGTTTTTCATAATGCCCCATCTGAACGAATTGAATCTCGGGTTGTTGTCCCAGCCGAGGGAAACGTGCGGGAAATACTTTACTCCGAGCGAAGCGAACTGATCCCAGAAGCCGAGAACGTCCGCCTGAACCTCGTTGTAGTCGCGGTCTATGTTGACGAAATGGCAGTACTGATAATTCGTCGTACTGTCAAAGCCGAGGATCTTCGCGATCTCGGACGAATGCAGGTGCTCGCCGTCGACTCCGGAGAAATTGTGTACGCGCTCTCCCCAGAGGATGAGCTGCAGATGAAGTCCGCCGCACGCCTTTTCCGCTTTTTCACGGAACGCGTCGAGCGCCGCCCTCGTCTGATCAACTCCGCCGAGTCCGTTTATCAGATTGTCGATATCGTACACGGCAAAAACGGGCTTGCCGTCGATCCTGTAATAATTCGGCTGACTGAAATATTTTCCGATCACCCGGTCGCATACCGTATCGAACTGTACGCGGTCCACGGAGCCGAGCCACACCGGCGTATCCTGTATCTCGGATATGCGTTTGTCCCAGGTGTAATTCGCGTCGTGATTCGCCCACATGAGATAAAACTTCATCTTATCCCTGTTTTTCGCCTTCAGAAATCCGTCGTCAAGACAGCATTCAAGGAAAGGACGGCGGTCGTACCAGTACCAGTCGTAAATGAAAACGTTCACGCCGTGACTGCTCGCAAGCTCTATCTGCTCCTCCATCGTCTCAGGCTCCGCCTCGTCCTTATAGCCGAGCTGAGGGATCCTCGGAAGCAGGTGTCCTTCGAATTTCGGGGCAGCGTTTCTGACCGTCTGCCATTCGCCCTCTCCGTCGGGCCAGAATATCCTCGTTCTTTTTTCATGTCCCGTGTAAGCGGGCCATATATATGCCGCAATATCGTATTTTTTCATATCAATCCACCGTAAACTGTACTATATCCATGAAGATCTGTTTGTGAAGCTTGTACGATCTCTCATACGCGCCGCTGCCCTTCAGTCTGTTTATCAGGCTCTCGGACAGAGTCCCGGAACGCAGGCAGATCACAAGATCGCCCTTCCATTCGGAGAAGACGTCGAAATATTTGTAAAAACCGGTGCTTTTGAAATCAACGCCGTATTCGTCGATCGCACCCTCCGGCAGCCTGACACCGAAAACGTCCGACAGAGGCGCGAAAACGCCGTCCCCCTTCAGTCTTTCGTATTGCTGACGGTCAAGTATGTAGATGAACGAATTGCCGGACGCGACTTCGTTGTAAATCAGCTTTTCGTTATTCTGATTGAGCGACGGATCGAAGTACACGCCGTCTTTTATATACTGCGCCGCGATGTCTCCGTTCACCCACACGATATCGCGCACCGAGATCCCCTTCGCCGCCTTTTCCTCCTTCGTCGTATAGACCGAGCGTACGGCGGCGCGCACGCCGTCGATCTGAGAGGAAATGTTGTCGGGACCGGCGTAGGTGATGTAAACGTCGTATTTTTCGAGCGTGGAGCACTGCACGACGCACACGGTGACGACGACGAGCAAAAACGCCGCGACGATCACGCGGATCTTATAGTAATACCAGTAGTTTTTGAACCATTGAATTATCTTTTGCATAATTTACAAACAGGGCTGCTCACCCGGCTATTCCCGGATGAGCAGCCGTTTTACTGCTTATTGTTGATTATTCGGGCTTCTTTTCTCCGCAGTCGGAGCAGAATTTGCCTTTATTCTCGGTGCCGCATTTCGGGCAGAACCACGTTGCGGGAGCCTCGGGCTTCTTCTGACCGCAGTCGGAGCAGAACTTGCCGTGGTTTACCGCACCACAGTTCGGGCAGGTCCAGCCGTCTTCAGCGGGCTTCGGAGCGGGCTTCTTCTCGCCGCACTCGGGGCAGAAGTTGCCGTTGACAACGTTTCCGCAGTTCGGGCAGGTCCAGCCTTCGGGCTGTGCGGGCTGCTGCTGTACGGGCTGCTGCTGTACGGGCTGATTCTGACCGACGGCGTAGAGGTTGGCCGCGTTCATTCCGCCGGCGTTCATAGCCATGCCGTAGCCGATGAAGCCGTTCATCGCGCCGCCGGCGTTGCCGGCTGCCGTATTCATGGCGGAGATCTGACCGCCTACCATACGCGCCGCGCCTACGTTGGGATTGAGGGTCATGGAGGTTTCTTCCCAGTCCATGATCTTCTTTCTCTGATCCTCGGGTATGGACGGAACGCCCATGTTCAGCGAGTAGACCTCGATGCCGCGTTTGCCCCAGTCGTCCTTCAGGACTTCGTTGAGAGCGTCGCGCACCTCGGTGGTGTGAGCCGGGATCTGATCATAAGAGACGCCGTTTGCGGAAAGGATCGCGAGAGCGGGCTGCAGAGCCTGGATAAGCTCGGCTTTGAGCATTCCGTCGATCTGATCGCGCTTGTATTCGGTCTCTACGTTTGCCGCGACGTTCGTGTAGAACAGGAGCGGGTCGACCAGCTTGTAGGAGTAAACGCCGTTGACGCGGAGGTCTACCGACAGTTTGAATCCGAGCTGCTCGTTGATGACGACCTTGAACGGTACGGGGTTGGAGGTACCGAACTTGTTGTCGGTGATCTCTTTCGTGTTGAAGTAGTAAACACGCTGATCCTTACCGGTGTCGCCGCCGTAGGTGAAACGTCTGCCTATGGTCTTGAACGTTTCGATTATGGATGTGCCGAGATTTCCGGAGAAGAGGCTCGGCTCCGTCGAATTGTTCCAGGTGAACTGTCCGGGTTCCGCGCAGAACTCGACGATCTTTCCCTGTTCGACAATGATCATGCACTGACCGTCGGCGACGGCGATGCCGGAGCCGTTGGAGATTATGTTGTCATTGCCCTTGGTGTTCGAGGAACGGCCGGTGATCCTCTTTTCGCCTTTTACCATAAGGGTGTCGGCGGGGATCGCGTCACAGTAGAAAAATTCCTTCCACTGATCGGCAAGAGTGCCGCCTATAGCGCCGGCAATTGCTTTGATAAGTCCCATTGTTTATTGTCCTTTCATTTTGATTTATTATTTCCCTTTTGTATTCTATCACAAAAATACGGCTTTGTCAATAGTCGGATAATGTAATTTATGCGAAATATCGGCTCACATATCCGTGCTGCGCGTGATTTGACGAAAAACAAGCGTCGCACGGACGGTCCCGCCCTCCGTCAGAAATGTTCGAATATACCGCAGGGCCGCGGCGAAAACGCGCGGAAAAGATCCGCACAGTCGTTATATACGGAGACTCCGGGCAGATACGCGGCGCTCTGCGCGTCGTTTTCGCCGTATCCGAGCGCGATGCGCGCAAGCGCGCCGGGGGACAGCGCGATCTCGCATTCGTCCTTTACGCGCGCGGCGAAGCATTCCCCGTTTCCGTATTCGACGCAGAACGTTCCGCCGGCAAGCTTTTCGTCGTCGTCCACACGGAGCGTGAAGCGCCCCGGTCTTTTCGGATATTCGTGCGCCTCAAGCAGCTTTTGCGTATCGAGCACGCGCGCGGCGAGATCCGGCACGAGCCTGTACTCCGTGTACATATGATGGCGCAGCATCATATCCGCCTCGCGGCAGAGCGACAGATCCGTCATCCTTATCCTGTCGTACTCGCCCTCGAACATATACAGAAACGAAAAAATATTTTCAAGCGAGCCGGGGCTCGTGTACGCGAGCTCGTGTACGGTGAGCACCGTATTCGTATAATGGTTGACGTCAAGCGTTTTGCTTCCGCTCACAACGACGTACGCCGCGGGCTCGCCGCCTTCATAGCAAATATACGCCTGTCTGCCGCCTCCGGTATAGTATCTGCCGTCGTATCTCGGCAGAAGCAGGCTCCTGCCGCGGCTGAAGCGTTCGTATACGCTTATCATATCGCAAAGCCTCGTCTCGTCGTACGGGACGAGGCGGCACTGTCTCGGCACGAAATCGAGACAGCGCGTCGGAAATTCTGCTGTCAGATGGTCGGCGACCCTTTCGTAACCGAATTTACGGTAAAACGAGAACGAGAACGGATGAAGCACGGACAGGACCGCGCCTTCGCTTTTGCCGAGGGCGTGCATGGACGCGAACATCTCGCGGACGTGTCCGCCGCGCCTGTGCTCGACCGGCGTGCCGACGCCTCCCGCAAGCATGACCTTTATCCTGTTTTCGCCGTACTGCGCCTCCGTCAGCGTGAAGACGCCCGAGCAAAGCTCGCGCCCGCCTTCCGTCACCGTGACGTCAAGGATCTGACCGCGTTCAAACGGCGTCCTGCTCTTTATTACAGTTTCCGTCATGTAAATTTTATCTCTATCCTGTCCTTATCCGGCTCGAATCTCGTCAGCTTCACCTTCGCGGCGCGGAGCATGCGCTTCGACGCGTTGTTCGCGGGGGTGCCCGCGTACTTGTCGGACAGATATATCACTTCCTTTATCCCCGCCTGGATTATCGCCTTCGCGCACTCGTTGCACGGGAAAAGCCCGACGTATACTCTCGCCCCCGCAAGGCTTTTGCCTCCGGCGTTCAGTATCGCGTTCAGCTCCGCGTGCACGACGTAAGGATATTTCGTCTCCTCGCCGTCGCGGTCCCACGGGAATTCATCGTCGGAGCAGCCGCGCGGAAATCCGTTGTAGCCCGTCGATATTATCCTGTCGTCCTCTCCTACTATGCAGGCGCCGACCTGCGTGTTCGGATCCTTGCTTCGCATCGCCGCGAGCAGAGCGACGGACATAAAGTATTCGTCCCAGTTTATATAATCAGTTCTCTTCATTTTTCTTCTCCTTTCCCTGTGTCCGGGATATGACGATCACGGCGATTCCGCCGGCGATGACTGCGGCGGACACGGCGACGATCACCGCGTACAGCGGTCTGACGCCGCCCGTCTGCGGCTCTGTGCTTTCCGTGACGGTCGCGTCGGGTGCGTCCGCGCCCTCCGTCTCCGTCTGAGATACCGGTTCGGTAACGGCAGTTTCGGCGTCTGTCTGAGTCTCAGGCGGCTCGTAGCCCTTGTCCGTTATGAATATGACGTTATGTATGAGATACGGCTGATCCTTCTGTGTATAAGCGGTGAGGAACACCGGCCCGCCGTACGAGACGTCCGACAGGTCTATCAGGACGGATACGCGGTGCAGGTATCCGTTTTTGCCGTCCGCGATCCGTTTGTGCCCGATATCGGCTGACAGGTCCTCATCCGAGCCCTCGCCGCCGTATAAATGCTCCCGGTCGCTTACGAGCCCGATATAAGAGGCTTTTCCGCACGCGTCGCGGTCAAAGTCCGCGGATACGGAGTATTCTATACACACCGAGGAGTACCGCGACAGATCGATCTCTCCGAGCGGCAGGCAGCTCCCCGTCTGACCGACGAACACGCGCCAGCTCACTTTTCCCTTTGCGTATCTCTTTTTGACGCCGTCAAGCGCGGAAAGATCAAGCGTTTCGTACGAGCCGACGGTGTCCTTTGCGATATATTTCAGATCCGCCGGCTCCGTTCCGTCCGGATAAGGGCACGATCCCGGCATCCCCTCGAAAACGGGGATAAGGAACGTGTACGGCAGATCGAGCATTTTGTTGTCTTTGAATGAATTGTAGAACGTCGTCGCCACGCCGACGGAGCCGTGTATGCTCTGCATGTACTGCCCCCAGAAATTGCGCGACGAGCGCGGATCCACGTTGAATTTCTGAAAATACGGCGTGTTCTGATAATCTTTTATGTAAGTGTTCGTGGCTTTGTACGCTCCGCCGTAAAGCGATTTCCAGCGCGTGTTCCACGACGGTCCGCCCCATTCGGCTGATTTTTCGGGCGATCCGGTCTTAGCCTCGTTCATACCGCCGAGATATATGGCGAAGTAACCCGTGCCGGCGGCGCCGATGTTGAAATAATTGTAAAGCCCGTTATAAGCCTTCAGCTGCGCCTCACCGTAGCCCGACGAAGGCGCTTTTATGAGATGTCCGTTTTCGTAGCCGGACACCTTGTTTGAGTAATAGTACCAGAGCTTATCACCGCATTTGCCGTTGATCAGCGCGCTCGTGCCCGCCGTTCCCTGCTCCGATCTGACGCGGGCGGCGAGATATACCGGGCTTGCGCCGAGCTCTTTTCCGATATCGTAAAAATACTGCGCGTAGGTGACGTCGGAATACTCTCCGTCGAGCTTCGCGCCCGCCATGAACGTTCCGCGGAGCGCCGCCTCGACCATGGAGACTGTCACGTTGTCGCTCCAGCCGAGATCGTAGAACTGGAATATCTGTTCCTCGTTCATGAAATTACGCGGGTCCATCATATACGATACCGCGGCGCGCGACGCCTTCCACCATCCGGAATCGTACCTCTCGTACGTTGACATGTCGCGCAGGACCACGTACTGATCCCCATCCGGGACGAGGCTCCGTTTCGGATTGTCCTCCGTCTCCATGTAAAGCACGTAATCCCACGTGTATTTTCCGCCGGAAAGCTCCGTTATGTTAATGGGTTCGAAATTCCATTCGGGCCGTTTTTCGTGGAGCAGCGCCAGTTTTTCCGCGTAATCACGCGGAAAGCCGGCTTCAACGAGCCCGTCTTCATATGATCCGCCCTGAGAGGCGTACGCCGGAAACGGCGCGGCGAGCAGCAGGACTGCCAGAACGGCTGATATAATGCGTCTCATAGTCACACGTCCTTTTTCAGAAATGCCAGAAGATCCGTCGACGACGGGACGGAGGTGACTCCGCCTTCGTTCGATGAGGAATAGGCGTACGCGGCGGCGGCGCATTTCGCGGCTTTTCTCGCGTTTCCGTCGGTTTTGAGATACGCGGCACAGAACGCGGCGCCGTAAACGGCTGACGCGCTGCTCTCATCGAGATACGTTGACGGATATTCTCCCGCCATATCGCTGTGTATCCCGTCGTATATGAAGGCGCCGCGGTCCGGGATGCGGATAACGTAGTGCTTCGCGCTGAAGCGCGAAGCGAGCGCCATCGCCGCCGGCAGGAATTTGTCGTACTCCGTCGGCTCCACGCCGCAGTACGATCCGACCTCGGACGCCTCGAACACAGCCGCCTCGAGCTTTACGGAGATCTCGGGCTCCGAGCGCCTGCACGGCGAGCACGGATGCCAGAAGACCGGCACGCCCTTGCTCGCGGCGACGTTGCACGCGTGCGCGGCAAGCCCGGCGGGCAGATCGTTCTGAACGTATACAGCGTCCGGATAAACCATGAACGCTTCTTCGATATCCTTTGCGGTCACAAGCCCGTTCGCGCCGCGAAACCTGATCACGCGTTCGCCTCTGCCGCGCTCGTGTATCGTCATCAGCAGTCCCGTTGACTCTCCGGGGCAGCGTTTCACGAATCTTCTGTCGATCCCGGCTTCGTCAAAGAAACCGGCGAGCCGTTTCCCGTGCTGATCCGCGCCCGTGGCGCCGCAGAAAATACAATCGAGTCCGAGAGCGCGCAGAGTGAGCGCCGAAACGACGCCGCTGCCGCCCGGGACGTATCTGTAATTATCGCCCGCCGCCTCGGCGGATCCCCCGGGAAGCCCCTGGACGTACGCGTCAAAGCAAATATACGCGCCGGACAGTACGAGTATCCTTTTTTTCATATCCATCACCGTAATTTATTTTCGGGCACGGTCGACGCAAAGCGACCTTATCCGACAGTACCATTATACACTATTTTTGCGTATTTGTAAATACGCTCTGTGAAATTTATTTGCATGAATCGCATAAGCGTGTAAATTACGCCTCCGATTGAACAATCGTTTTAAAAAATTCAAAAATCAACGTTGAATATGCGCGTTTCAGGATATATAATTGATTCACCTAAGCCGTAACGACACGGCGGTTTGCTCCGACGGAGGTAATAAATGAAATTCAATACAAAAGCCGTATCATCCGTACTCGCGGCGGCGACGCTGCTGTCGCTGCTCTGCTCCTGCGAGCCCGAGATCCCCTTCTCGACCGACAGCGTGACGCAGGTCACGGCTCCCGAAATAACCGCGCCCGAGATCACCGCGCCCGAAACGCTGCCCGGCATAGACACGGGTGATGTGACGACCGAGAGGGAAACGGACACGGTCACAGAGGATGAGACCACGGCTCCGCCGCAGACGACGGTGACCGAAACGGATCCGGAAACGGAGCCCGCAAAGGATCCGGACGCGCCGGAATTCAAGGTGGATCTTTCGGCTTACGAAAAATATATGGACCCCGAGGACCGCGACGGTTATATCATCCTCGTCAATCCGTCGAATCCGGTGGGAAAGGACTATAAGCCGACGGATCTCGAGCCTCTCGTCGACACGAGACCTGACAGAAGCAAAAGATATCTGCGCCTTTACGCGGCAAAATCGCTCGAGGCGTTCCTGAAAGAAGCGCGCGCGAACGGCTGCAAGGACGTGACGGTGACGAGCGCTTACAGAAGCTACGATTCTCAGAAGGAGATATTCGACGGAGACGTCAAGAGGCTCATGGAGAAGGGCTACTCCGAGGAGGAGGCGATCGCCATAGAGCGGAAGGATACCGCCTACCCCGGTGAAAGCGAGCATCAGACGGGTCTTGCCGTCGATATGCACAACCTCGGCGCCGCAAGCCAGAAGTTCGCCGATACCTTTGAAGCGAAATGGCTTGCCGAAAACTGCTGGAAATTCGGCTTCATACTCAGATACATGCCCGACAAGGAGGACATAACGACGTACGTTTACGAGCCGTGGCATTTCCGCTACGTAGGCAGGTATCACGCGAAGCGCATATACGATATGCATATGTGTCTTGAAGAATATATCGAGTATCTTGCGAATAACTGACTGTATCCGGTCGATAATACCCGTGACAGCGGGTATTATTTTTTTGAAAGGAACAGATCATGGAAAACAAAAGATCAGATCACGACGCAGAGATGCTCCGTGATATTTACAAGGACTGCCGCATGGGCGCGGGGTCGACGGTGAAGCTCGCCGGGAACACGGAGAACGAAAGTATGAGACAGCTGATGAACGGTCAGCTTAAGCAATATCAGGGCTTTGCGGCTCGCGCCTCGGATCTGCTCGCGGAGCGCGGGCAGACGCCGGAGGACGCGTCGTTTTTCGAGAAGCTTCCCGCAGAGATCGGCATGGCTGTCGGTCAGATGACGGACCCGTCCGATTCAAAAACGGCGCAGATGATGATAAACGGCTTCGTAATGGGGATCGCCGAGCTGAAAAAGCAGCTTGCGGATTCGCCGGACGTTTCGGAGCAGACGGCGGCTCTCTGCGCCGATATGATACAGTTTCAGCTCGGCGCAATGCACGATATGGAGCAATATTTATAATATCATCTTGAATTTAACACATATCAGATGTATAATTTATGCGGTACGGCGTATAAGGCGCCGTACCGCATGAATATTTCATAAGGAGAAAAACATGAAAAAAGCCGCAGCGTTATTCATCGTCATCGCACTGGCTTACTGCGCTTTTGCCGCCGTTACGGAAGCCGCAGGCGGTACGGTCGAGGAAAACAAGGACTACGGCGGAGCGTGGGAGATCAACGAATCCACGTACGTCTGCCGTGAAAGGATAGAATGGCCGAACTTCGGCGTATACATGCTCGGCAACGCCGACGGTAAAATAGGTCTTTATATGGAAACGACCGTCGCCGACAAATCGACCGAGCCCGACGGACTCGGCGGCGACTCCGGCTTCATGGTCGGCATCACCGACAAGAACGGCAACGGCATCATAGAGGAAAGTGTTGACGAATACTACCTCATAGACATCTCCTGCAGCAACGACGGCGGCTTTATAGCCATTGAAAAGAACGCTGCGAAATGGGGCGACTGGTCCGTTATCGACCATTCGTCAAGCTTCCGGAAGGGCGCGAAGGTCGGTATGTATCTCATATACGATCCCGATACGGCGTACTTCGCGGTTTACATAAGCGAGATCGACGACGCGGGCAACGTGATGACGGAGGCTGATCCGTGGATCGAATGGACGGACGGCAAAGACCCGCTTCAGGGCAAGGGCTTCGGCATCTGCTCCAAAATAACCGACGGCGTCATAAGCAACGTCAAGGTGTCCCGCGGCGACAGCGTCACCCCGCCCGAGCCCTCGACGGCAGGACCCGCGTACGGTCCCGACGACAAAAAGATACTTCTCGCAGACTTCACGGATCCCGAGACGATAAACAAGACGATCGGAACCGGTCACGACTGCGACATAACGTTTGACGAGGAATTCGGCTGCCTGAAAGCGACCGTCACCGGTCCCGACCCGTTCTTCAAGGTCCCGATGAACCTTGCGACTTACTTTGACGGCGACAAATTCACCGGACTTCTCATCAATTACAAAACGGTCGAATATTCGCAGGCGGAGATATTCTTCACAACGAAAACGTCGCGCGACATAGCGAGAAACCACCTGTTCTTCGGCCTTGACGAGACAGACGACTTCGTCGATCTGTTCGTGGATATGACTCTTGACGATCACGGTACGTGGACCGATCAGATAAGATCCGTGCGTATCGACCCCGACCACGCCGGCACCGAGGACGGAGTATTCTACTTCAAGTACGTATACGCCGTGACGGAGGATTATGAGGAATCCGCCGCCGACACAGAAACCGGGACTGCCGAGCCGACAGATACAGACACCATAACGGAGCCCGAGCAGACCGTTACGGACACAGATGAGCAGACCCCCGCCGTGTCCGACACGAACCCGGACGTTCCCGGAACGGCAGCGGAAAACACCGGAAAGCCCGGTTCGGGCAAAACCGCCGTAATAGCGGCGGCGGCAGGCGGAGCGGTCGTTATCGCGGCGGCGGCCGCGGCGGCTGTTATAATTAGCAAAAAGAAACGCGCCTGAGGATCGCCCGCGCAAAAATTCACGGACAGCTATTGACAAGAGCCGCGTTTTGTGCTAAAATATATCCTCGATAATGGGATATAGCCAAGCAGGTTAAGGCACAAGACTTTGACTCTTGCACTCCGCTGGTTCGAGTCCAGCTATCCCAGCCAAAAATCCCGCGCGTGAGTGCGGGATTTTTACTTTTTCACTTTTCACTCTTCACTTTTCACTAACTTGGCGGGATTTTTGGCTAAGTAATAAGTAATAGTGAATAGTGAAGAAGTAAGGTAGCTTTTCGCCGAGGCGAAAAGAAATTTTTATTATTAAGGTTGAAAAAGTAATAGGTTTTATGGTATAATGGAAAAAAGCAAAGTAAGGAGGATTGAGCGCTTATTCTCAATACCCTTTTTCTTCAGTCTGAAATCCCGCGCGTGAGTGCGGGATTTTTACTTCTTCACTTTTCACTCTTCACTTTTCACTCTTCACTCTTCACTTTTCACTCTTCACTCTTCACTTTTCACTCTTCACTTTTCACTCTTCACTTTTCACCGCATCGCTTTCACGCACGCAAAATAAATAATATTCATCTTGACTTTGCGGCGGAGATGCTTTATAATATACCCATGACCGCAACAAGGAGAATATTATGTTTTATATAGGTTGTCATTTATCGTCTTCGGGCGGATATCTGAATATGGGAAAAACGGCGACGGAGCTCGGCGCGAACACCTTCCAGTTTTTCACGCGCAACCCGCGCGGCGGATCGGTGAAAAAATTCGACCCGGAAGACTGCGCGGCGCTCGTCTCATACATGAAAGAAAACGGCTTCGGCAAAATCGTCGCGCACGCGCCGTATACGCTCAATCCGGCGTCAGCCGAGCCGCGCACGCGTGAGTTCGCAAACTCCGTCTTCGCCGACGACATAGCGATCCTCGAACACATCCCCGGCGCGCTTTACAATTTCCATCCGGGCAGCCACGTCGGTCAGGGTACGGATATCGGCATCGGATTCATCCTCGATATGCTCAACGCGCATATGAGCCGCGATATGAGCACCACGGTACTGCTTGAAACGATGGCGGGCAAGGGCAGCGAGATAGGCTCGACCTTCGCGGAGCTCCGCGCGATAATCGACGGCTGTGAATACAAAGAGCATCTCGGCGTCTGTCTTGACACGTGCCATATATCCGACGCGGGCTACGACGTGAAAGACGGGCTTGACGGCACGCTTGAGGAATTTGACCGCGTCATAGGGCTTGACCGTCTGTTTGCCGTCCATCTTAACGACAGCAAAAACCCGACGGGCGCACACAAGGACCGGCACGAAAAGATCGGTCAGGGCTTCATCGGGCTTGAATATATCGAAAGGATCATCAACCATCCGGCGCTTCAGGGACTTCCGTTCGAGCTTGAAACGCCGAACGACAACGACGGCTACGCCGCCGAAATAAAGCTTCTGAAGGAGTTGAAAAAATGAATTACATTGCTGAAAAATACAACAGATTCAAGGTAAGCTACCGTTCGTCAGCCGACGCCGTCGCCTCGTTTTACTTCACGTGCGAGGGCAGGACGGTAAAGGAGACTTTTTACCTTCCGAAGGATGGAAACGGCGTTTTTGAAAGCTTCACCGAGGGATTTCTCGAAGGAAAGCTCGCTTTCGGGCTGTTCGATCTGCGCGTCGACGTGCGAGGGGACGGCGAATGCGTCATAGACGGCGTGGACGTCTGCGTGTGCGAGCCTCCCGAGGGCGGCACGTACTTCATCGAAAACGGCATTTTAAAGGTCGGCGTCGAGCTCGTATGGGGCGGCGGTCTTTCGTATTATGAAGACAAGAGATGCCGTATCGAAGGTCTTACCAACATGCTCAACCACGCGGACACCGGCAGGCTCGTACAGCAGTCGTATTACGGCACGCACGAGCATCCGTACGTCAGAGGCGAATTCATGGGCAATCCGTGGAGCTACAATCCCGTTCAGGGCGGCGACCGCGGCAACTGCAAGAGCAAGCTGATAGATTACAGGGTCAGCGGCGATTCCGTATGGGTGAAATGCCGCCCGCGCGACTGGGGCAAGGTAGGCAGTTATACGTACAGCTATATGGAAAACACGTATACGATAGACGGCGATCTGCTCCGCGTTGACAACGTCTTCGTCGACTGGTCGGGTTATAAGCATCCCGTGGCGACGCAGGAGGTCCCGGCGTTCTACACCGTCAGTTATCTTGACAATTTCTATTTTTACAACGGAGACAAGCCGTGGCAGGACGAACCCCTTGAGGTCCGCCGCGATCTCATATTCTGGCCCGAGGACTGGCCGAGACACAGATTCCCGCTGAATGAAAAAAACACCGAGACGTGGGCGGCGTGGTGCGATAAAGACGACTACGGTATAGGTCTTTACGTTCCCGGAGCTCAGCTTTACGTCGCCGGACGCTTTCAGCACAACGGCACGAAGGATCCGTCCGCGGGACCGACGAATTACGTCGCTCCGCTTTATTCGCTCGGCATAATATCCTACAAGCCGATACGGTATTCTTATCTTGTGACGTCCGGTAAGCTCGAGGATATAAGAAAAAGATTCAAAGACGAACGCGATTTCACGGACAACGCCTCGTTCAGAGCATACAACGGATAACGGACCAGGCGTCGAGCAGCGCTTCGTATGAGTACGACGCGTTCGCCGGGCTCGTTGACGGCATACGGAAATACGGCACGGATCCGTCGCCGTATTTTTCGTAAAGGGAGATGGCGGCGGATCCGTTGAGATAAACCGCTTTTATGTCAGCCGCGCCGAATATGACCGAAAGGTCGTTCGGCAAAACGTCCTTTATGCTTGAATCGGCGCTGCCCTTCACGGTACAGGAGCCGACGACGTCCCAAAGAGCGACGCCGTGCGACAGAAGCATGCGCTTCTTTTCGTCAACCGTTTCGGGCGTCCCGCATCCGAGCACGCCGGAGATCACCCGCCAGAATCTGTTTCTCGGGTGTCCGTAATAAAATCCCTGCTTTCTCGACGCCTCGGACGGGAAGCTTCCGAGGATGAGTATACGGCTGTTTCCGTCGTATACGGGTTCTATCTCATGCTTCATACATTCATTTTACACCTACCGGAGAAAAAAGTCAATATGAAATTGCTTTTACCGTACTTGAAAAAATACAGGACGCAGAGTATCCTTTCTCCGCTTTTCAAGCTTTTCGAGGTGATACTCGAGCTTTGCGTTCCCTTTATCGTATCGTACATGATAGACAGCGGCATAAAAAACGGCGACAGGCCTCTTGTGATCAAGCTCACGCTGATCCTCGTGCTTTTCGCCGCCGTCGGCTTCGGTTTCGCCGTCGTCGCTCAGTATTTCGCCGCGCGCGCCGCCACGGGATTCGCCGCTGACCTCAGATCGGCGTTATACGACCATATAGGGAAGCTTTCTTATTCGGATCTCGACAGGCTCGGCGCCTCGTCTCTGATAACGAACATGACGTCCGACGTGAGCAGGGTGCAGAACGGCGTGAATCTTACGCTCAGACTGCTTCTCCGCTCTCCGTTCGTCGTCGCAGGCGCGGTCGCGGCGTGCTTCGCCGTAAGCGTGAAGCCGGCTCTCGGATTCGCCGCCGCCGTCCCGCTTCTGCTCGTATTCGTATATTTCGTCATGCTTTTCGGCATGAAGCTTTATTCCCGTGTCCAGAACAGTCTTTCCCTTACCGTCAGACGCGCCAAGGAAAACCTCGACGGCGTCCGCGTGATACGCGCCTTCGGCGGCGAGGACGGCGAAGAGGAACGCTTCCGCCGCGAAAACGGAGCGCTGCTCAGAGATCAGCTCGTATCAGGCAGGCTTTCCGCGCTGCTTAATCCCGTTACTTTTCTCATCGTAAATATCGCGGTCGCCGCAATGATGTACCTCGGCGCGATAAAGGTCGACTCCGGTTCGCTTACGCAGGGGCAGGTCGTGGCGATGTACAACCTCACCGCGATGGTGCTCGTCGAGCTTATAAAGCTCGCGGATCTTACCATAAACATAACAAAAGCGATGTCGAGCGGAAAGCGCCTCGCCTCGGTGCTCTCGCTTGAACCGTCCGTCGTATACGGCGAAAAGGAGCTTGAGCCCAAAGGCGGATACGCCGTCAGACTCAGCGGCGCTTCGCTGTCGTACGGAGGCAAGGCGGCGCTGTCGGATATCGACCTCACGGTCAGGACCGGACAGACCGTCGGGATCATCGGCGGCACGGGCTCCGGCAAATCGTCTCTTATCGCGCTGATCGCGCGGTTTTACGACAGAGACTCCGGCAAGGTCGAGCTTTTCGGTCACGATATACGCGATTATACGGAAAAACAGCTTCGCTCACTCGTCGGCGCCGTGCCTCAGAAAGCCGTGCTGTTTGAAGGTACCCTGCGCGAGAACCTTTGCGCCGGCGCGGGCGACGTCGACGACGATACGTTAAACGCGGCGCTTGCCGCGGCGTGCGCCGACGGTTTTGTCGCCGAAAAAGGCGGACTTCAATGCCGCGTCGAACAGGGCGGCAGAAACTTTTCCGGCGGTCAGAAGCAGAGGCTTTGCGTCGCGCGTGCGCTTTTGCGGCGTCCCGCGCTTCTGATACTCGACGACAGCAGCTCAGCCCTCGATTACGCGACGGACGCCCGTATGCGCGAAGCCATCGCCTCGTATTCCGAGGGGATGACGGTGATCATCGCCGCACAGCGCGTTTCAAGCGTGGCGGGCGCGGATCTGATCTACGTGACGGACGACGGCGCGATAGTCGGCTCCGGCACTCACGAGGAACTGCTTTCGTGCTGTCCGCGCTACGCGCAGATATACGCCTCGCAGACGGGAGGTGAGCGCGATGAATAAAGCCGTGATCAAAAAGACTCTGTCGGCGGTGCGCGGGCGTTTGCCGGCTTTCATCGCCGTTATGATCCTCGCCGCCGGCTACGCGGCTCTGTCGCTTTACGTGCCGCTTCTGTTCGGCGACGCGATAGACTCTCTCGCGTACTCCCCGGTCGACTTCAAGGCTCTATTGCCGATACTGTTCAAAACCGCGGCGTTCTCAGCCGCGGCGGCTCTGCTCCAGCTGCTGCTGAATCTCATAAACAACCGCACGGCTTACGGGATCACCTCGGAGCTGCGTCAAAAAACGTTTGAAAAGCTGAACAGGCTTCCCCTGTCGTATCTCGATTCTCACCCCTCGGGCGATACTCTGAGCCGTTTCACTAACGACGCGGAGCAGTTCGCAGACGGTCTGCTTCTCGGCTTCACACAGCTTTTCACCGGTGTTTCGCTGATCATCGGTACGCTGATATTCATGCTTACGATCAAGCCGTCCGTCACGGCGGCGGTCGTGCTTCTGACGCCGGTATCGCTGTTGACGGCGAGATTCATCGCGTCCCGTACGTTCGGAATGTTCTCGAAGCAGACGGCTGACACGGCGAGGCAGACGGCGTTCATCACCGAGACCGTGGGCGAGCAGAAGACAGTCCGCGCGCTCGGCGCGGAGGATGACGGACGGCGCCGTTTCCGCGAATACAACGAAGCTCTGCGCCGGTCCTCCATGAAAGCCACGTTTTCCTCGTCCCTCACCAATCCGTCGACGCGCTGCGTAAACGCCGTGGTGTACGCCGCGGTCGCGCTTACCGGCGCTCTCACGGTGATATCGGGCGGCGGGATGACGGTCGGCGCCCTGTCGAGCTTCCTCGCGTACGCAAATAAATACACAAAGCCGTTCAACGAGATCTCGGGCGTTATAGCCGAGCTTCAGAGCGCGCTCGCCTGCGCGGAGCGGATATTCGGTTTTCTCGAGCTGCCGGAGGAACCTGCCGACGGTACCGTCGACCGCGCCGGGCTTTCCGACGAGGTGGAGATCCGCGATATGTCGTTCTCGTACATTGAGGACAGACCTCTGATCGAGCATATGAACTTCACGGCGGCGCCCGGCAAGCACACGGCGATAGTCGGTCCCACGGGCTGCGGCAAAACGACCTTCATCAACCTGCTTATGCGCTTCTACGACGTCACGGGCGGTTCCGTGTGCGTCGGCGGCACGGACGTGCGCGACATGACGCGAAGATCTCTTCGCACGGGGTACGGAATGGTATTGCAGGAAACGTGGTTGAGATACGGTACCGTCGCCGAAAACATAGCGATCGGACGTCCCGGCGCTTCGCGCGATGAGATAACCGAAGCGGCAAAAAATGCCCACGCGCACGGCTTCATAGAGAGGCTTCCGCAGGGCTACGACACGGTGATCGGAGAGGACGGAGGCGGACTTTCCCAGGGTCAGAAACAGCTTTTATGCATCGCCCGGGTGATGCTTTGCCGCCCGCATATGCTCATACTCGACGAGGCGACGAGCTCCATCGACACGATGACGGAGAAAAAGATCCAGTCGGCGTTCGACTCGCTGACGGATGGCAGAACGGCGTTCATCGTCGCACACAGGCTGTCGACGGTGCTGAACGCCGACGAGATCCTTGTAATGAGATCCGGAAGCATAGTCGAGCGCGGCACCCACGCCTCCCTGATGGAGAAGCGCGGCTTCTATTACGGACTGTATCAGAGCCAGTTCAAACAGGGAAAACAGATATGATAAAAAACCGGCGCGGTGATCCGGGCCGTCATGTCGGCAACGAAATCCACCCCTGCGGGGTGGGTGAAATCGCCTGCGGCGGTGAAATTGCCCTTCGGGCAGTGAAATCCGCCTCGACGGCGGGTGGGTGGATTTCATTTCACCGAACGCGTAAGCGTTCGATTTCACCTGAGGGCGAAGCCCGAAGATTTCACCTTTTGCCGCAAGGCAAAAGATTTCACTGTTTTGACGTTTGGCACACAAACGTCCTGCTTGCGCCGAGCCGCGACAAAACCCGACTGAAACAAGGATAAGCTTTCCTTACTTCAGTCGGTTTTTTATAGACTGTCCTTTAGAGCACCACGCACATAAGGAAGTTTTTTCACCTCACGTTCGAGTGGTGAGTAAGTGCGCACTGAAGAAAAGCAGACTGAGAACAAAATCAGTCTGCTTTTTCGTGTTCAACCGGTATAATGAAGACGTTCGCTTCGCTCACTAATGAAGACGGGCTATGCCCTAA
>CACWOQ010000021.1 GCA_902762505.1 uncultured Ruminococcus sp.
CGGCGCACATTTACCACTGTGTCACGCCCGCGACACGGCCGTGGTGCTCCGTGAAGGGACGCTCGCGCACTCAGGCAGCGAGAGCTACTCTGTTATTGTTAGCGTTTATATTTAAATTGCGGCTTTTAGAGAGGTACCGCACCTCTGCTCGCTTATCAAGACTCCGGCTCCCCGTCGAAACCTTTACGTCCCCGTATCAGCCGATCGCTCTTCCGTTTGATTTCTCGGCTCTTTCTATATCGCGCGCGGCGCGCTTTTTCGCGTCGTCGTCACGCTTGTCGTAGAGCTTTTTGCCTTTACACAGCCCAAGCTCTATTTTGACCCTGGAATTCCTGAAATATACCGATAGCGGTATCAGCGTCAGCCCCTCCTGACTGACTCTGCCAAACAGCTTCATTATCTCCTTTTTGTGCATCAGAAGACGTTTTTCCCTGTCCGGATCGCGGTTGAAGATGTTGCCCTGTTCGTAAGGCTTTACGTGTACGCCCGTCGCAAACACCTCGCCGCGTTTTATATAACAGTATGAATCCTTTAAATTGACGTTGCCGCCGCGTATGCTCTTTACCTCGGTACCGAAAAGCTCGACGCCGCATTCGTATTTTTCGAGCACGAAGTAGTCGTGGTACGCTTTTTTGTTTGACGCAACGAGCTTTATCCCGTCCTTTACCGCCACGGCGTCTCACCTCCTTTTTTCCGTCGGGTATGTATTATACACCAAACGCGGCGATTTGTCAATACCTAAATGTACAGTCTGAGCGTGTCCTCCAGCCAGTAGGCGTACTCCGGACCGGGCGCTTTTTCCGCGATCTCTTTCATTTTAAGATAAAGCCCGACGCCGTCCGACGGATCGTGCCAGATATCCGTGAAAACAAAGTCGTAATCCGACGGAAGGTTTTTTTCCGCGTAAGCGAACGCGTCGTCGCAGACGATCCTGATCTTATCCCGGCATTCCATCTGAGGCAGGATGTTTTCACAAAAAAGCTTTATCACGTTTTCGTCAAGCTCGACGACCGTCACCTCGCTCACCTGCGGCAGAAGCGCGGCACGGTACGCGAAATACCCGAGCCCGAGACCGAACGTGAGCACATTTCCGTGCGCTCTTCTGACGTGCGGCAGCGTCGTTACCGTTTCGTTCGGCATAAGCGTCATCCATTCGCGCCCGTCCTGCAATACGGCGGGATATCCGAACCCGCGCTCGAAATATCCGATTTGCGGCAGGATCCTGCCGTCCGGCATGATCTGCGGATCCCCGCATACGAAAGCCTCGTAAGGCTCGCACGACATGTTCGTTATCCTCCAGCCGCCCTCCGACTTTTCCTCAAACCGAATATTTTTGTAATACGGATCGTCCTCGAAATCGCGCGGATCGAGACGGTGCACCATCGGTATGAAATACTTTCTGTAAAGCAGCTTGTCGTCCGCGCTGTTGACCGTGTCGAGCATACAGACGGCGGCGAGCAGAGCGGCGTATGCCATTTCATCGCCGCCGGTGTTTTTATACAGCTTTTCGTTTATGAACCGCGGAGCAAGATTCAAATACATCGACATGCATTCAAATACGCGGTTGTTGTATTTTGTGTAATCCAATCCTTCCACCCGTCCGTCCGACCGCGAAGCGGTCATATTATTTACAGTACACGCATCATTATACACAAACCGTCCGCTTTTGTCAATACCATCAAAATTAACTTTAACTTTACACACTTACACGACGCCGTAATTATCTATTATTATTTGTATGATATGATTGACACAATAAATGTCGGGAGATATACTATGCTGAAAATAAGTAACATAAGCAAGACGTACGTGACGGGCGGACTTGTACAGAAGGCGCTTGACAACGTAAGCCTTGATCTGCGCGATAACGAATTCGTTGCCATACTCGGACCGTCCGGCTCCGGAAAAACGACGCTTTTGAACGTTATCGGCGGACTTGACCGCTATGACAGCGGAGATCTTGTGATAAACGGCATCTCTACGGAAAAATATAAAGACAGGGACTGGGATTCGTACAGAAACCACACGATAGGCTTCGTGTTTCAGAGCTACAATCTTATCCCTCATCAGACGGTACTGTCGAACGTCGAGCTTGCGCTGACGATATCCGGAGTTTCGCGTGCGGAGAGGAAGAGAAGAGCGAAAAAAGCGCTCGACTCCGTCGGGCTTTCCGAGCATATAAACAAAAAGCCGAATCAGCTCTCCGGCGGTCAGATGCAGCGCGTGGCGATAGCGCGCGCCCTCGTCAACGACCCGGAGATCCTGCTTGCCGACGAGCCGACCGGCGCGCTCGATTCGGATACGAGCGTACAGGTCATGGAGCTGCTGAAGGAGGTCGCGAAGGACCATCTCGTAGTAATGGTAACGCACAATCCGGAGCTTGCGGAAAAATACGCGACGAGGATCGTCAACCTGCGCGACGGAAGGATCGTCGGCGACACGGCGCCGTGCGACGCGGAACAGGATGACGAGAAGATCCACAAAAACATGGGCAGATCGTCCATGTCGCTTCTTACGGCGCTTTCCCTCTCGTTCAACAATCTTCTGACGAAAAAAGCGAGGACTCTGCTCACAGCGTTCGCCGGATCTATCGGTATAATCGGCATAGCACTCATAATGTCGCTGTCAAACGGCGTGAACACGTATATAACCGATATACAGAAGAGTACGATGACGTCGTATCCCATAACCATATCTGAGCAGACGCTCGATCTGAGCGGACTTATGGCGAATTCCGGCGCGTCGGGCGAGAAGATCGAGCACGGCAGCGACGCCGTGTATTCAAACGGTACGATGCTGCAGGCGGCGTCCGCGTTCACCTCGAGCGTGACGACGAACAATCTCACTGATTTCAAAAAATATCTTGACGATGAACAAAGCGAGATACACAAATATATAGGCGACAGCGGCATCGTGTACACGTACGCGCTCGATCTCGGAGTATACACGTACGATCCCGAGGGCACGCTGATAAACACGAATGCGCGGATGACAAACGGGATGTATCCGCAGATGCAGATCTCCGGCGGCATGATGCCGTCCACGTACGCGCAGCTTCTTCCGTCGCCCGACGGACTTGTCAGCGAAGCGGTGAAGAAAAGCTACGAGACGGTCGGCGGCAGATGGCCCGAGAAATACGATGAAGCGGTCCTCGTCATAAACGATGACAACGAGGTCACGTACACGACGCTTTACAGGCTCGGCTTCATCAAGGGCTCCGAATACAAGGATATAATGACGGCGATAGGCAAGGGCGAAAAGACCGACGTTCCGGTACACAGATTCACGTATGAGCAGATAATGGAAAAGGAGCTGTACGCCGTCGTCGCATCGGACAGATTCAAGGAAAACGCGGACGGTACGTTTACCGAGATCAAGGACGACAGCGAATCGTTCAAGTCGCTTCTGCCGGACGCTCTCAGGCTGAAGATCGTCGGCGTGATCAGACCCGTTCCCGGTACGACCGGGATCACGCTTACGATGAACGTCGGATATACAAAAGCGCTCACCGATCATCTGATAGCTTACACGAATGAAAGCCCCGTCGTCTCCGCGCAGAAAAAGAACGCGGACGTGAACGTGCTGAACGGACTCAGCTTCGAGCCCGCGGACGACGCACTGAAAATAGCCGACGCGAAAAAGTACGTTGCAAGCCTCGGCATAAGCGAAAAAGCGCGCCTCTGCGGCGAGCTCATCATGCTGCGCGTGATCGACGTCACGTCGATACCCGGACTCGATCCTTCATCGCTCGGCGCCGGCGGCATGACGATGGGCGAAACGCAGCTTGCCGCTTTGCTCGACGCTTTCATGACGTCGCCTTCGGATGAGGCGATGATCACGGTATACGACAAATACGTATCAGCCGGAAGCTACGACGACAACATGACTCTGTTCGGCGTCGTCTCCGAGGACGCGCCGTCGTCGATCAACATTTACGCGGACACCTTTGAAAACAAGGACCGCATCGGCGACTGCATAAAGGATTACAACAGAGAAGCGACCGAGGAGAACAGGATAACGTACACGGATTACGTCGGTCTGCTCATGTCATCGATCTCAACGATCATAAATATCATATCTTACGTGCTTATAGCGTTCGTCGCGGTCTCGCTCGTCGTGTCCTCGATAATGATCGGTATAATCACATATATCTCTGTGCTTGAGCGCACGAAGGAAATAGGAATACTGCGCGCGATAGGCGCGTCGAAGCGCAATATCTCCGAGGTGTTCAACGCGGAAACGTTCATCATAGGGCTGCTCTCGGGACTTATCGGCGTCGGCATAAGCGCCCTGCTGCTGATACCGGGCAACGCGCTGATCCATCATCTTGCGGGAAGCAACGATATAAATGCGATACTGCCGATCGGCGGCGCGGTCGTCCTCGTCGTTCTGAGCGTCATACTGACGCTTATCGGAGGTCTTATCCCGGCGAAAAAAGCGTCGCACAGGGATCCCGTCCTTGCGCTCCGCAGCGAATAATCAAACCGGATCCCGCAAGGGATCCGGTGTTTTATCTGCTCTTTTTCGTGCGTTTTTTGTTGTGCGAGTATCCGAACGATCCGATCTTTTTGCCGAGAGCGAAATACTCGCCGTGACTGTACGCGGCAAGCCCGGCTTTTTCAAGATGAAGCTTGCCCTTTTCGTCGACTATCGACTCGTCGGCGTTGACGGCGACGATATCGCATATGAACGCGTCGTGCGAGCCGAGATGAAGCACGTCTGTGACCTTGCATTCAAGTGTCAGCGGGCTTTCCGCTATCTGCGGACACCTGATCTGCGTGCACGGTTCTTTTGTGAATTTCACCGCGTCGAATTTGTTGACGTCGCGTCCGGAGCGGACGCCGCACCAGTCGACCTTTTTGCAGAGGAGCGACGGCACGAGATTTATGCATAGCTCGCCGGTCTTCGTTATCAGACCGTGGGAATGACGCTCGGGTCTGATCGAAACGTACGTTTTCGGCGGATTCGAGGACAATATCCCGGTCCACGCGACGGTTATTATGTTGGCTTCGTCGCCCTCTCCGCACGTGACCGCGGTCACCGGGACCGGTGCAAGCAGGGCTGAGCCCTTCCACGTTATTTTACTCATTTCCGTCCTCCTTCATAACTGCTCTCAGCATATTTATCTTTTTGCCCTGCGCGCTGAAATTCCGCTCGTATTCCGTCATTACGTTGTCAGATGCGTATCCGCTTTCGTGCAGATCGCGCGTTACGTCCGTTACGGCAAAGCCGCAGGCGGGAAGCTCCTCAAGCGAGAATTCAAACAGGGCGTTGTCGTCCGTTTTCATGTATATGCCGCCGCCGGGCGCGAGTATTCCGCGATAGATCTGCAGAAATCCGCGATGTGTCAGACGGCGCTTGGCGTAGCCCTTTTTCGGCCACGGGTCGGAGAAATTGAGGTAGATCCGCTCCACGCTGTGCGCCGGCAGGCGGTTCATGAGATCCGCCGCATTCATCACGGCGAGCCTGACGTTTGACAGACCTTTTTCCTTGACCTTTTCGGCGGCGAGCATCAGCACGTCCGGTATGCGCTCGATCGCTATAAAGTCCGTTCCCGGATTTTTTTCCGCGGTGCCGCAGATGAAATCGCCCTTTCCGCAGCCTATTTCAACGTGCAGCGGCGCGTTTCTTCCGAATAACGCGGAAGGATCGGCGATCCCTTCGGGCAGAATAACGTCGCCGCAGGCGAAAAGTCTCTCCGCACCGTGCTTTTTTCTTCTCATTCTCATGATGTTTATCCTCTCGAATCGGATTGATGTGAACAGTTTTAAAATTATTTTTAAAAATCCAAAAATCATCTGTTCTTTTTAAAAATTGTGTGGTATAATACCGTAAAGAGGCGTTATACCGCTTTTTAACCATTGTATCACATTTTGCGTGTTTTTGCAATACGCTGCGGAAAGAAAGTTTGATACTCATTAAGGAGGTCTGTCATACATTGGATAATATTTTGAAAGAGATAGCCGCAAAGCTCACAGACGCCGGGATGGATGAAGCCCACGTCAGCGCAAGCGTAACGGCGTTGAAGGACGCGTACGCGCAGGTCCCGGAAGAAGAGCTTCCGGAAAAGCTCGCAAGATCGGGCGGGACCGACGGTATAGTCGCGCAGATACTTAAAACGTACGAAAACGTTAAAACGGACGGCGCGGAGCCGGAGCCGGCTGAAACGCCCGCCGAAGAGCCCGCGGATGATCAGACGGACGGTCCCGCGGAGGACGTCCCGGCTGACGCCCCGGAAAAGGAAGAGCTGAGCATAATCAGCCTTGACGACGATATGTTTTCGGACGAAGCGGACGCTGTTTCCGCAATGAACGAAGAGGACGTCGAGGGAGTCATCGAGACGATAGAGAATTCCGCTCCGGCGCATTCCTCCGCAGATGATTTCTTTGACGACGACGTCAAGGTCAAGCAGCCGGACGGAAAGCAAAGACCGGCTAAAAAATCAGACACTCAGTCTCATCAGAAAAGCGCAAAGAGACCGGATAAAAACAAAAAGAGCGTGAAGAATATGTCGTCGAAGGCAAAAACAACGTATTTCGTCGGGCTCGTATTCCTGATACCGCTGCTCATCGCCGTGGTCATCGTCATTACGGTGCTTCTGCTTGCGCTTTACGCCGGACTCATAGTGCTCGTCGTGGCGTTCTCGGTCGCGCTCGTGGTCGTCGCCGCCGCCGGCACCGCGCTGTCTCTGATGGCGATAATATACGGCGTTATACAGATCGCGCAGGGATACCCGGCGCCGATCGGGATATACGAGATCGGTCTCGGCATAATCGTCGGCGGAGCAACGCTCGGCATATCGATCATACTCTACAACTTCATCGTAAGACTGGCGCCTTTCCTTTTCAAGAAACTGTTTGTGCTATATAAGTTCCTTTTCAGACAGCTTACGAAACTTCTCAGCTTCGTGAAAGGAGCGTGCAGCAAACTATGAAACCGGTATCTGTAATTTTTCTCATTGTCTCGGTGATAATGGTCATCGTGGGACTTCTCACGTGCTCGTTCGCGATGCTTCAGGCTAAGCGGCAGGACGTCGATCTGTACGATACGAAAATAGTGAACGGTCAGTCCGAGGCGGAGTACGATTTCTCCGAGGACTCTCTGTCGAAGCTTCAGATCGAAGTCGGCGACTGTGACGTTCACATAATCTGCGGCGCGGAAGAGGACAAGGTCGTAATGAACAACTTCTCGTCCGCGGGCTATATCTGCGAGGTCAGCAACGGCGCCCTCATAGTTGAGGACACGGTCAATATCTTCAACATCACGGATATAATAGAAAACGGTAAGATCCGTTTCAAGGGCTTCCGCTACTATCTCAGAGACAGAAAGATCACGGCGGAGGGCAAGTCGCTCACCGTCTATATATCCGATAAATTCGATATCAAGATAATCGACGTAAAGGTCGGCACGGGCGACGTGGATATCAAAGGCTACACGAACAACACGGATTACAAGATCAATATCACGACAGGCAAATTCACCGCCTCCGATATTACGACGGACTCAAAGGTCTCCGTACAGGTCGGAAAAGGCTCGGTCAATCTGACGCACGTGGCGGCTAAAAATCTTGACGTCACGCTGAACGAGGGCAGTATAATGGCTGTCGTCTCCGCGAACGAGATCACCGCCGACGCGAAGCACGGCAGCGTGCGCATAGAGAGCGAAGCCGATCTGTCGAAGTACAATTTTATGCTAAAGGCTCCGGCGTCCACGATAACGCTCGAGGATCTTATAAAGAGCGGCAACTACGTCGCAAACGACGCGCAGCTCTCAAATTTCATACACGCAACGGCAGGCTACGGGACCGTGGTCGTAAAAACGTACGTCGCGCCGATAGATATGCCGGACGTTCCCGGAGAAACCACGGCGCCGGAGACAGCGCAGCCCGATGCGGAGACCGGAGCCGCCGAATAATTTTCCGAAAAAGCGCCATACTACTCCGCGTACGGGATGATTCCCGTCGGGAAAGGAGTATCGTATGATCGTTCTGGATAAGACCGCTCTTGCGCTCGCCGTGATCGGTGCGCTCAACTGGGGCGGTATAGGCATATTCGGCTTTGACACGGTCGCGTGGATCTTCGGAGGTCAGAACTCCGTCGGCGCCCGCGTCGTTTACACGATCGTCGCGATAGCGGGTATATGGTGCATATCCCTGCTGTTCAGATCGTGGCGCGAAAGCGATGAACGGCAGAGCGCGTCGGACACCGCCGCGTTCGACGTCAAGACAAGATAAATCAAGGATCGTCCGGCAGTCGCCTGCCGGACGATTTTAAGAGGCAGAAATGAAAGATCTTACCGAAAAGATACAAAACGCCGTCGATACCGGCGCGCTTCTGCGCGTCACGCTTTCCGGACGGTTTGACAAAACAGTGAAAAAATGCTCTTACGCCGTTAAATCGGTGCGCGGAAAAAACGTGATAGCATGCGAAAAGCTGATGCCGGACGGCAAGGCTCTTCACGCCAATCTGCCGACCGGGGGCTGTGCGGAGATCATCGCCGCGGAGTCCGCGTGCTATAAACAGACCGACGTTTCGGCAAAGGATTTCACCGCCGTTGTACTGCGCTCGAAAAAAGGCGCCTTACATATAAAATACGGAAAGCCCGCCGCCGACGCGTCCGTAAAGCCCGAGGGCAAAAACTATATCCTCGATCCCGGCGTCAGATACGATTTTCTCGTGATGCTCGGCATTCAGGACGGAACGGGCAGAGTACATGATAAAAAACAAAGCAAATTCAGACAGATAAACAGATTTTTGCAGATAGTCGGCGACGTTATGCCGTCGCTGCCGGAGGACGGTATCAGGGTGTGGGACCTCTGCTGCGGAAAAAGTTATCTGTCGTTTGCCGTTTATTACTATATGACGTACGTTCTCGGTAAGTCCGTGACGGTCTTCTGCGTCGACCGGAAAGCCGACGTGATCGCCGAATGCGCCGGATACGCGGAAGGGCTCGGCTGGGACGGACTTCATTTCATATGCGGAGATATTTTCAAATGCTTGCCCGAAGGCGAGCGCCCAGATCTGATGCTCTCGCTCCACGCCTGCGACACCGCGACTGATATGGTGCTGTCCGAAGCGGTGAAGCGCGGCGCGAGGGTGATACTGTCGTCGCCGTGCTGTCAGCACGAGCTTGCGTCGCAGATAGAGTGCAGGGAGCTTTCCTACGTCACGCGTGAGCCGATCCTAAAACAGAAGCTCTCCGCCATTCTCACCGACGCGCTGCGCTGCCGCCTGCTTTACGCGTGCGGCTACAAGGTCACGACGCTTGAATTCATCGACCCGGAGGACACCGAAAAATCTTATGATCCGCGCCGAAAAGTCTCTGATCCCGGCGAAGCTCCGGATGTCCGCGCTCGATGAATACGACGCAGTCTGCGCGTCGCTCAACGCAAAACCGACGATGCGCGCGCTTCTGTCCGATTTCTTAACAAAAACACGTTGAAAACCGCGCTTGCCGGTGATAGAATAGTCCGTACCGCGAAAGGAGCGAAAAATGAGAAATAAAGATATATCCGTAAGAGTCGTCGCGGCGCTTTCGGCGCTTTGTATGACGGCGTCGTCCGCGCTTTACTGGTTCATGAACCTGAAGTCGATATTCAAGCTTCTGCCGTCGAAACGCAGCCTCACCGAAGAAGAGATGCATCTGATGAAGGATCTGACGTATCCCACGTGGGTGAGCTATCTTCTCACGTATTTTCTCATGCTGTTTATGATAATGGGCTGTGTCGCGCTGTGGTTTGCGGTGGTGCGTCCCGTAAAACGGGGCTCGAGCGTCGGTATGCTTTGCCAGCTCGTTTCGCTCGGCTTCCTCGCGCTGCTTTATAAGGATATGAGAGACGGGAAAAGCAAGTTTTTGTACGATGAAAAAAGGTTTCTCATCGTCGCCGCCCTCATGGCGCTGTCGTTTCTGCTGCTGCTCGTCTATTCGATTATCGCGCTGAGACGCAAAAACAAGGGGCGTCAACTTAAATCGGAACAGATAGAGGAGAAGAGAAAAGAAACGAAGATCTCCGTGCTCGACACCTGCACGCTTACGATCGGCGACATTGACTTTTCACCGATCGAAGCGCTCGGATGTGTCGAATATCACGACGTTCTGACAGAGGAGCAGATCATTGAAAAATGCGCCGACAGCGACGTGATACTGCTCAACAAAGCGGTGATAAACGAAAGGATAATGGACGCCTGTCCGAAGCTCCGGTACATCGGTCTGTTTGCGACCGGATACAACAATATAGACGTGAAAGCGGCGGCAGCGCACGGCATCACCGTTTGCAACGCGCCGGGCTATTCGACGGATTCCGTCGCACAGCTCGTATTCGCGTACATACTCAACCACGCGACGTCGCTTGACAAATACAACGCCTCCACGCACGACGGGGAATGGGTCAGATCGCACACGTTCTCTTATTTCCCGTACCCGATAACGGAGCTTAAAGGAAAAACGCTTTCCGTCATAGGATACGGAGCCATCGGCAAAAAGGTCGCCGCGATCGGCGCCGCGTTCGGCATGAACGTCGCAGTTGCGACAAGAACGAAGCCCGATAACTGTCCTTACAGGCTCGTGTCCGTGGACGAGGCGTTCGCGCTCGCGGATTATCTCAGCGTTCATTGCCCGCTCACAGACGAAACGAGAGGGCTTATAAGCGCCGAAAGGCTGTCTATGATGAAGCCGTCCGCTTACGTCATAAACACGGCGAGAGGCGCCGTGGCTGACGAAAACGCCCTGCGTGACGCGCTTGACCGCGGGATCATATCCGGAGCCGCCTGCGACGTTCTGACGACGGAGCCCATGAGAGAGGATGATCCGCTCCGCGGCGCCGAAAATCTTACGCTGACGCCGCATATAGCGTGGGCGTCGTACGAGGCGAGAGTCAGACTCATTTCTCTTGTCGCGTCGAATCTTCGCGCTTATCAGAACGGTCTTCCGGTAAATCAAGTGAAATGAGCGGGATAAAATACGAGAACGTGGGCGGGGCAGCGATCGCGGAGGACGGCGGCGCGCTCATGCTGACGACGGACGCGTTTTTGCTCGAAGCGTTCGTCAAAAAAAACGGAAAGCAATCGGTCTGTGAGCTTTGCTCGGGCACGGGGATCGTATCCGCAATGCTTTTGTCTGATAAAAAAGCCGCGACGTGCGAATGCGTCGACTTTCAGGAGAAGCTTTGCGAGCTCGCGAAAAAAAACGCGGAAAACTACGGCGGCAAAATGACCGTCGTCCGATCTGACGTGCTCGACTACAGACCGGCGCGCGTGTTTGACGCGGCGGTATGCAATCCGCCGTATTACAGGCGCGGATCAAAGCCCTCGCAAAGCCGCGAAAACGATCTTTGCAGACGTGAAAGCACCGCCGTGATCGGCGATTTTGCGGCTTGCGCTTCAAGAGCTTTGCGCGACGGAGGGGACGCGTATTTCTGCTATACGCCGGAAAGAATGCCCGAACTTATAACCGCGTGCAGGGAAAACCGGCTTGAGCCGAAGGTGCTTGTACCCGTTTATCCGGACAGGGGCCGCGGATGCGGTCTGATACTTCTGTCAGCCAAGAAAAACGCCTCGCCCGGGCTTATCATAACGCGTCCGCTCTACCTGCGGGATAACGGCAATATTACGGATGAATACGAAAAAATAACAAATAACCATACGGCAGAGTTTTTATATGAGTGAAAAATACATTCACGCCAAGGGCGTGAGAGTCAACAATCTGAAAAATATTGAAGTGAAAATACCGAGGGACAAGCTCGTCGTTTTCACCGGCGTTTCCGGAAGCGGCAAATCGTCCCTGGCTTTCGACACGCTGTACGCGGAAGGACACAGGCGCTTCGTCGAATCGCTTTCGTCCTACGCGAGAATGTTCCTGGGACAGATGGACAAGCCGGATATCGACTTCATCGAGGGGCTTTCTCCGTCTATCTCGATAGATCAGAAAACGACCTCGAGAAACCCGAGATCCACCGTCGGCACCGTGACGGAGATATACGATTATCTTCGTCTTATTTTCGCGCGTATAGGCATCCCGCACTGTCCCGTCTGCGGAAAAGAGATCAGGATGCAGACAACGGACACAATAATCAAAAAGATCCTCGCGCTGCCCGCCGGCACGCGGTTCGAGGTCTGCGCCCCCGTCGTCCGCGGCAAGAAGGGAATGCATAAGAAGGTATTCGAGGACGGCGCGAAAGCCGGATACACGCGCGTTCGCGTCGACGGCAATATGTACGACGTGACGGATAATATCGAGCTTGACAAAAACGTAAAGCACGATATAGAGATCGTCGTCGACCGTCTTGTGATGAAGGACGGCATCAGACCGCGTCTGTCGGATTCGGTCGAAAGCGCTTTGAAGCTCGCAGACGGGAACCTGCTCATCCGTACGGTCGGCGACGAGGAGACGACCATGAGCTTTTCCCAGAATTACGCCTGCGACGAGCACGGCATCAGCTTCGGCGAGCTTCAGCCGAGAATGTTTTCGTTCAACGCGCCGTACGGAGCGTGTGAGAAATGCAGCGGGCTCGGTATGAGCCTGACGCTGTCGCCGGACAAAATAATCCCGAACAGAAAGCTTTCCCTGCGCGAAGGCGCCATCGCCGTAAACGGCTTCAAATCGCTTGACGACGAGACGTGGTCGGGACCTCTTTTCGAGGCGGCGCTGAAGGATTACGGAGTTGATCTCGACACGCCGATAAAGGATTACTCAAAGGACGCTTACCGCGCTCTGATGTACGGAACGGGCGGAAAATACTATACGATAAACAGGTATTTCGATAAGACTGCGCACAGGCAGACCGTCCCGTTCAACGGCGTAGTACCCATGATCGAAAGCAGAAGGAACACGTATCCCGACTATTACGAGCAGTTCACGGAGGAGATCCCGTGCGACGCGTGTCACGGCATGAGACTCAAGCCGGAGATTCTGAGCGTCACCGTCGGCGGAAAGAACATACACGAGGTCTGCTCGCTGTCCGTGTCAGACTGCCTCGATTTCTTCAACGACATACAGCTTGACGATACCGAATGGCAGATCGCGCGGGAAATAATAAAAGAAATACGTTCCCGCCTCGGATTCCTCAAATCCGTGGGTCTCGAATACCTCACGCTTTCGCGCAAAGCCGGCTCGCTTTCCGGCGGCGAGGCGCAGAGGATAAGACTGGCGACGCAGATCGGCTCCTCTCTTGTCGGCGTGCTTTACATACTCGACGAGCCGAGCATAGGTCTCCACAGCCGCGACAACGGCAAGCTGATCGCCACGCTGAAAAAGCTCCGCGACCTCGGAAACAGCCTGATCGTCGTCGAACACGACGAGGAGACGATGCTCGAATCCGATTTTATCGTCGACGTGGGACCGGGTGCGGGAGTGCACGGCGGACGGATCGTTGCGGCGGGCACACCCGCGCAGATCATGGAAAATCCCGACTCGCTTACAGGTCAGTATCTGTCGCGCAAGAAGTTCATTAAGGTGCCAAAGACGCGCCGACCCGGAAACGGACAGTTTCTGAGCGTAAAGGGCGGAAGAGAGCACAACCTCAAAAACGTTGACGTTGATTTTCCTCTCGGCTGCTTCATCTGCGTCACGGGCGTTTCCGGCAGCGGAAAGTCGTCGCTTGTAAACGGAATTCTTGCGAACGCTCTTCAAAGAGAGCTGAACGGCGCGTATACGATCCCCGGCGCGCACGATTCAATCGAAGGGATCGACGCGCTCGACAAAGCGATAGTCATAGACCAGAGCCCGATAGGCAGGACGCCGCGCTCAAATCCCGCGACGTATACGGGCCTTTTCACGGATATAAGAACGCTTTTCGCTCAGACGAGAGAAGCGAAGGTCAGAGGCTACGGACCCGGCAGATTCTCCTTCAATACGAAAGGCGGCAGATGCGAGGCGTGCGAGGGCGACGGCGTTAAGAAGATCGAAATGCACTTTTTGCCGGACGTTTACGTCAAATGCGACGTTTGCCGCGGCAAACGCTACAACGCCGATACGCTTGAAATAAAATACAAGGACAAGAGCATTTACGACGTGCTTGAAATGACGGTCGAGGAAGGCGTTGAATTTTTCTCCGCCGTGCCGAAGATCGCCTCGAGACTCAAAACCCTGTATGAAGTCGGGCTCGGGTACATAAAGATAGGTCAGTCGTCGACGACGCTGTCAGGCGGCGAGGCTCAGAGAGTCAAGCTTGCGACGGAGCTTTCGCGCCGCGCCACGGGCAGGACGGTTTACATCCTCGACGAGCCTACGACCGGACTTCACGCTGACGACGTGAACAAGCTCATTGATATCCTCCAGCGTCTGACGGACGCGGGAAACACGGTTATCGTGATCGAGCACAATATGGATCTGATAAAAACAGCCGACTATATAATCGACCTCGGACCCGAGGGCGGGGACGGCGGCGGAACAGTTGTTGCGACGGGCACTCCGGAGCAGATCGCGGAATGTGAAAGGTCCTACACCGGTCAGTATCTGAAAAAGGCGCTTTTGCAAAGATGAAGGCGTACGATATTTTCTCGACGGATAAAGGCTTTTTCATCGGCAAAAAGCGCGTGACCGGTATATACCAGACCGGCAGGCGTATCGGAATAAGAAACGGCACCGAAAAAGGCGATGAATTCCGTCTGATCCGTGATTATGAAAACAAATACGACGAACGCGCCGTAAAGGTGATCGGACGCTTTGGCGACGCGATAGGTTTCATTGAGGCGAAAGCCAACGACGACGTGGCGTTTTATCTCGACAGCGGGTGCGAATGCCTCGGCGTCGTTACGGATATCGACAAGACCGGCGCGACCGTCGGCATCCTGCTCGACGTGTTCTGCCGCTGCGACGCGGATACTATGCAAAAGCTTTCCGCGTCATACGACGAATATATGAGATCGCAAACAAAGCTGTAACGAAAGGATGTTTGATATGAAATTTTCCGAAATGCCCTACAAAAGACCGGACGGTGATCTGCTCATGGCAAAGACAGAGGAGCTTGCAAACCGGATAAACTCGGCGAAAAGCGCCGGGGAAATACTCGAGGTGATAAAAGAATACGAAGAAATAAGCAGCGATTTTTCAACGCAGTACAATATCGCTTATATAAGAAATACGATCGATACGCGCGATGAGTTTTACGACGCGGAAAAGAATTTCTACGATGAATTTCTGCCGCAGTACCAGGAAAAGGATCAGCTTTTCATGCAGGCGCTCGCCGCGTCGCCGCACCGTGCGGAGCTTGAAAAGACGATCAGCCCCGTCGTTTTCAAAAACATAGAGCTTCAGCTGAAGGGCTTCGATCCGAAGATCATACCGCTTTTGCAGCAGGAAAACAAGCTCATATCCGAATACGTGAAGCTCAACGCCGCGGCGACCGTCGAGATCGACGGAAAGACGCTTCCGCTTACAAAGCTCGGTCCGTACAAGCAGTCGGACGACAGAGAAGTACGCCGCCTTGCATATGAAAAAGAAGGCGAATTTTTCGACGCGCACAGAGAAGAATACGACAGGATCTACGATGAGCTCGTCAAAAACCGCACGGAGCAGGCGAAACAGCTCGGATTCGAAAACTTCCTTCCGCTCGGATACATAAGACAGATGCGCAACTGCTACGGACCGGAGCAGGTCGGCTGTTTCCGCGATCAGGTCGTGGACGTCATAGTCCCGGTGTCGGATAAGATTAAGGAAGCTCAGAGAAAGCGCATAGGCGTTGACAAACTTAAGCTCTACGACGATCCGTATCTTTTCCCGGACGGCAATCCGAAGCCTCACGGCACGCCGGACGAGCTGCTTGCCGCGGCGAAGAAAATGTATAACGCGATGTCGCCCGAGACCGCGGAGTTCATAAACGATATGTTCGATATGGATATGTTCGATCTGCTCGCTAAGGAGGGCAAAGCTCCCGGCGGCTACTGCACGTCCGTGCCTGACTATAAAATGCCGTTCATATTCTCGAATTTCAACGGCACCGCGGCTGACGTGGACGTGCTCACCCACGAAGCCGGACACGCCTTCGCGTTCTACGTATCGTACAGACAGATACCGATAGGAATGATGCGGGAACCGTCGCTTGACGCCTGCGAAACGCATTCCATTTCGATGGAATTTCTGACGAGCGACTATCACAGTCTGTTCTTCGGCGACGATACCGATAAATATACGCTGTCCCACGCCGAGGACGCGATCACGTTCATCCCGTACGGCTGTATGGTCGACCACTTCCAGCAGATCGTCTACACGCACCCGGAATATACGCCGGAGCAGAGGAACGGGGTGTGGGCGGAGCTTGAAAAGCGTTACCGTCCCTATATGGACTTCGACGGACTTCCCATGTACGGCAGAGGCGCCGGCTGGCAGAGACAGCACCATATTTACGAGGCGCCGTTCTACTATATCGACTACTGCATGGCGTATTCGCTCGCGCTGCAGTTCTTCAGCCTGTTCCTGAAGGACAAGGAAGAGGCGTGGAAGAAGTATCTTGCGTTCGTCCGTATGGGCGGAACGAAAACGTTCATCGAGCTCGCGCATGACAGCGGACTTTACTCGCCTACGGATGAGGGCGCCATCGCCGCGATCATGGGCAATATAACGAAATGGCTTTTTGAGAAGGAAAACAAATGAACAAGAGAGAAACAGCGGAAATAAGAAGAAGGCTTTCCGTACAGAAGACCGGCGCCGACTGCATCAAAGGCGTCTATATAAATGAAAAAAGGGAGATCATATCTCAGTTCGAGCTGCCGATATCGACGCTTCCCGAGGATGAGCTTGAAAGGTACCTGCGTGTATTCAAAAAAGTGCTCTCGGGGTCTATCGGCAAAAACCTGATAAACGTCGATTTCTCGACGAAGCAGGTGAGCGACGGGGAGGAGCAGAAGCTGCTCATGTCCCTGCGGGACGGAATAAACACGGATTCATTTGAAAAGTTCTGCACAAAAGCCGTGCCGAGCATACCGGGGGACGAAAAATGTGTGCTTCTTATGATGCACGAGACGTACGATATACCGGTCAAATTCAAGGACGGCGAGGCGATAGAGGATTCGACGGAGCAGTTCCGCTACGTTCTCTGCGCCGTGTGTCCCGTAAAGGAGAAGGACAGCGGCCTTTGCTACGAGGGCGATTCGAAGCAGTTCCGTTCAAAAGCCGCAGAGCATATAATATGCCCCGCCGAATACGGCTTCATGTACCCGAGATTCGACGACAGATGCAGCAACATCTACGGTGCGCTGTACTATTCGAAGGACGCCTCCGGTCAGAATCCGCTGACGGACGCGGTGTTCGCGTCTTCGCTTCCGATGGCGGCGGACGATCAGAGAAGCACGTTTTCCGAAATACTGCGCGGCGCCGTATGCGACGAATGCAGTTATGAGCTCGTACAGACCGTGCGCGACCATTTGAGCGACGTGATCGAAACGTACGAAAACGACAAATTCGCCGACGAGCCGCCCGCCGTGACGAAAACTGAGCTGTGCGACCTTCTGCGCGGCTGCAACGTTTCCGAGGATCACGTCGAGGCGTTTGCGGAGGACTTTGAAGAGAGCTTCGGCAAAGGCGCGGAGCTTTCTCCTGCAAACCTCATCGAGACGAAAAAACTCGAATTCAAAAACGACAGCATAAGCATAAAAGTAGATCCGGAGCGCCCGGATCTCGTTGAAGTCAAAAATATAGACGGGGTGAAGTGTATCGTTATCAAGGTCGAGGACGGCGTTGAATGCAATGGTATCGATATCAGGATAAAATGAGAGCAGCGGCAACGGCTACCGTAACCGATAAAGCGGAAAAAACGGCGCGGCAGGGTCATCCGTGGATATACGCGGACGAGGTCGTCTCTGTCGACGGCGGATACGAGAACGGCGATATTATCGACGTACGCTCAAAAAAAGGCAAATACGTAGGCTCCGGTTTCATTAACGATAATTCAAAAATACGGATCAGAATCATATCCCGCAACGCAAACGACGTGTTCGACCGCGCGTTCTGGGAACGCAGGGTAAAGTACGCCGTCGACTACAGGCGCACCGTTATGCCGGGCGATGATTTCAGATGCTGCCGGCTCATATTCGGCGAAGCCGATACGTTCCCGGGGCTTACCGTCGACAGGTTTGAGGACGTTCTCGTCACGGAGGTGCTGAGCCTCGGCATCGAGCAGAGAAAAGGCGTGATATATGACGCGCTTCTGTCAACTCTGCGCTCGTACGGGCAAAATATCACGGCGATATACGAAAGAAGCGATTCGCAGATAAGACTGCTCGAGGGCATGGAGCCGCATACCGGGTTTTATTACGGCGAAGGCGGCGGAACTGTCGGAATAACCGAGAACGGGATCAAATACACGGTTGACTATATAAACGGTCAGAAGACCGGTTATTTCCTCGATCAGAAGTACAACAGAGCCGCCGTCGGAAGGATCTGTGCGGGCAAGCGCGTGCTCGACTGCTTCACCCATACGGGAGCCTTCGCCTGCAACGCTGCAAAGGGCGGCGCCGCCTCCGTCACCGCGGTCGACGTATCCGGAAAGGCGATAGAGGACGCAAAGAAAAACGCCCGGGAAAACGGGCTTGATATCGACTTCGTCTGCGCCGATGTGTTTGAATATCTGACAGAGCTTTACGAAAACAACGACAGAAGATTCGATCTTATAATACTCGATCCGCCGGCGTTCACCAAATCGCGTGATACGGTAAAGGACGCGATGAGAGGGTATAAGGAGATAAATCTCAAAGCCATGCGGCTCCTGCCGCGCGGAGGGTATCTTGCCACGTGCTCGTGCTCGCATTTCATGCGCGATTCGCTGTTCTGTCAGATGCTTCACGGCGCGGCGGAGGACGCGGGAGTCTCGCTCCGTCAGATCGAGGCGCGTCAGCAATCGCCCGACCACCCGATACTCTGGAATGTGCCCGAGACCGATTACCTCAAATTCTATATCTTCCAAATAGTATAAAAACGCCCGAAGGCGCCTGATCTGTTGCAGACGCCCCGGGCTTTTTTTATTTTATTCGTAGTCTGTTACAGAAAATTCGAAGCCGTCCGTATCGGCGATGACGCCGGGCTTCAGCTTGAACGTGAAGCTGAATTCCGTATCGGAAAACCGCTCCTTTTCGTCAAGCGCAGGCCCGCAGGAATTCGAACCTATGCCGCTCTGCCTGTAATCGACCTTGACGTATGTGAAGCCGTCCTTTACAAGCTCGTATTCATGCGCCGTATCCGTCAGCTGCTTTATGCTGTACGGCGAGGCGGAGAAGTGCAGATCTCCCGCAAACGTCAGCCCGTCGCCAGATACGGAGCTTACCTGCGCCCATTTCGTGCCGATATGCGATCCGTTTTCCTGAGGCTTTACGTACGGCTCGTGCTGATCCGCAGTCTTCGACCGATAGAGCCCGAGCGTCGCGTAAAGGCGCTTGTCCGAATACGATTCAACAGGACCGTATCCGAAATAAGCGACGTTTTCCGTTTCCTCGGGAAGCGTGAATTCGCATCCGAATCTCGGAAGGAACGGCAGACCTTCTCTTACGGAACAGTCGTATTCGACCTTCAGCGTCCCGTCGCCGTACACCGTGTAGGTGACGAGGAATCTCATCACCGGCGGGAAATTGTAAATTCCGAGCGCGACGGAGTAGCTTACGGTTACTTTGCCGTCCTGCTCGAATATATCGGGTTCGGCGTGACAGTTGCAGGTCGCTCTGTCGTAGCCCTTTTCCTGCCATCTGTGCCGCTCGTTCCTGTCGTTGTCCGTAGGCGCGCGCCATACACCGACTCTTACGGGCGCGGCGAGCTCGGCTTTGCCGCCGCATATTATCTGAGCGATCGAGCCGTCGCCGTTGTTGAAGATATACATCGTATCTCCCGCTTCGGCTATCACGTTTTGCTCCGTCTGCAGACAATGCACTTTGTAAGGCGACGGGTGCTCCGCGCTCTCCGACGGTTCCGAAAGCACGAACTGAGCGTGCCCGACCTCGTATCCGGCGGGCGCCCATTCCTCGTCGGAGGACTGCAGCACGCGCATATTCACGGTCAGATATCCGTCGGCGCATTTCGGCGCCTTCGTCGTTATTATCTGCGTCTGTTTTGGCTGAGCGTCAAGTGCAAACGTCTCCGTAAGGACGGGTAAGCCGTTGAATTCATACGACGCGACAAGCGTCAGATCCGACAAAGACTTGAATTTACGTTTATTCAGTATCCCGTATTTACCGCGTCCCAGCTGCTTTATCTCAAACGGTTTTATCGCCTGCTTGAGCTCGAGCAGCCCGGTGTGGACGCGTCTGTCCGGGTATACGAGCCCGTCGACGCAGAAGTTCCCGTCGTGCGGGTCCTCGCCGAAGTCTCCGCCGTACGTGAATCTGCCCTCTCCCGTCTGTATGCTGTGATCGGTGAATTCCCATACGCAGCCGCCGAGCAGACAGTCGTATCTGTCGAACAGCGACCAGTACGCGGACAGGTCGCCGGGGCCGTTGCCCATCGCATGGCAGTATTCGCACAGGAAGAAGGGAAGCTTTTTATTGTCATCCTTAGCGTATTTTTCAATGAAATCTACCGGCGGATACATGTAGCTTTCAACGTCGAGCACGCCCGCCTGCGACACGCCGTTCGTATAATGCTCGTTTCCGCCCTCGTAGTGGATCAGACGCTTTTTGTCGCGCGCTTTGATGAACGACGACATCGCCTTCTGATTTCTGCCGTAGCCCGCCTCGTTTCCGAGAGACCACATTATCACGGACGGATGGTTCTTGTCGCGCTCGTACATCAGCTTCACACGGTCGACGTACGCTTCCTCCCAGTCGGGATCGTCGGATAACAGCGACCACGGACCGAAGAACGCGACGCCGTGCGCTTCAAGATCCGTCTCGTCGATCATCAGAATGCCGTATTTGTCGCAGAGGTACGCGAATCTCGGATCGTTCGGATAATGCGAGGTACGGACGGCGTTCACGTTGTGACGCTTGAAGATCATTATATCGTTCTTCATATGCTCGTACGGCGTCGCCGAGCCTAACAGCGGATGACTGTCGTGCCTGTTCACGCCTTTTATCTTGAGCGGCTTGCCGTTGAGATACACGACCCTGTCCTTTACCCTGATATCGGTAAAGCCCACGGGGATGACGATATGTTCTTCGCCGCATTTTACGTACAGCTCGTACAGCTCCGGCGTCTCGTCCGACCAGAGCTTCGGCGCGTTGACTGTGATATTCTCACCGCGTCCGATCTCTACGCCGTTCCGGAGAAGAGCCGCGGTGACGGTGACGTCTCCGTCGGTGACGCAGGAAACGCTTACCTCGCCTTTGCCGTATCCGCGGCTGAGCGAAGTTTTCACGTCTATATCCTTAATATGAGCAGGGTCGCGGAACAGCAGGTACACTTCGCGGAAAATACCGGAATTCCTGTATTTGTCCTGATCCTCGAGGTACGAGCCGTCTGTCCATTTCAGAACGATGACCTTAAGCTCGTTCTTGCCGTCGTGCAGGTGCTTTGTAAGCTCGAATTCGCTCGTCATATGAGCGACCTGACTGTAACCTACGAATTCGTCGTTGCAGTACAGGAAGAACCCGCTGTCAACGCCCTCGAACACCGCGTAAACGCGCTTTTTTTCAAGCACGTTTTCCGGCAGGGTGAACGTCTTTACGTACAGACCGCACGGATCGTTTGACGGAACGAACGGGGGATCGAACGGGAACGGATACTGACAGTTCGAATACTGAGGAACGTCGTATCCCTTGCCGAGCTTCGTCTGCCAGCTGCGCGGCACCTCTATCGTATCGAATTTCGTTTCCTCGAGCTCCGTTATTTCGGGAAGCTCTGCGACGGAGGGAAAATACGCGAAATCCCATTGTCCGCATAATGACTTGAAAAACGCGCTTTTCGCCCTGTTTTCGTCTCTTGCCGCAGCATAGCTCTGCGCCGGGATGAAATACGCTCTCGGCGCCTCGCAGCCGACGTGCAGCGTGTGATTGTCCATGTAGTAATTCGGCAGTTTCATAATGATGTCCTTTACTGTGTTACGGTGATTTCATATTCGGGATGAGCGTCCATGTCAACGACGAACGAGAAGGAATACGTTCCGTCTTCGTCACGGTATACCTGATATCCGTCGTAGCCGTTTTTGCCGGCAAGAGCTATGTCGAGCTCCTCGCCGTCCGTCTTGAACGTGACGGTCGGCTTTGAATAGTTTTCAAATCCGTAAACCCTGACCGCGGCGTTGTTTCTGCCGCCGCTCAGTTTGAACGTTGCCGTGCCGTTTTCGGCTCTTACGGACGGGATGAACGCGTCTTCGACTTTCGTGCCGACGACAGGCGTGATCTTATACGGATCGAAGCACGTATCGTTTCTCACGTTTATGACGTTGTCATCATTTTTGCTCGTCGAATAGCCCCAAGGCAGAAGGATCACGTTGAGTCTGATAACGTCGCCTTTTTTGAGCGTCGTCTTTCCGAGATCGAGCGTGAGAGAACCGACGTTCAGCGAAGTTCCGGCGCTGTCACGGAAGATGAAATTTCCGTCGTATTTCTTGCCGCCGACGGTTATGTCGCTGTCGAGCACGATAAGCGCGAAGTTGACTGAATCGCTCGCGTTGCCCATGAAATATTCGAAATACGGGTGATCCTTGCCGAGAGTGATCAGACGTTCGCCCTTCACCGCGTTCTCGACCACGGGCTTATTGTCCTTGTCGAGATATCCGACGCGGGAATAATAAACGCCGCGCCCGTCAAAGGTGAAGATGCTGAAATCGTTTTTGAAATCGTTGAAGGTGACGTCCTCGTTTACCTCGAGCCTGATCGTGTAGTAAGTTCTCGTCTCGTCGGTCTGAGGCATTTCCGCGTGGCGGTAGCTCGCCTTGATCTTGCCGTCGTCAGACAGATAATCCATATTGATATCGGCGTATACGGGACCGGCGGAGGCTATGTCGGCGCTCTGCGATTCGGACTTGCACTTGTTGCCGTCAGCGTCGGTATACTGCAGGAAGTACAGACGCCCGGCGCTGGTGTGCTGAGGCTGATTCGCCCACAGCGGAGCGGAGTTCGCGCGGAAGTCGGGCAGGGTCCAGCCGTCTTTTCCGTATACGAAATACGGGGCTATGCAGTTCGTCTCCGTGACGCCTACCGACAGATGGTAATAGCTGATGTGGAAGGCGATGAACGAAAGCTGCTTCAGCGGGAATTTGCCCCAGTTCTGATACAGATGTAAAAGCGTGAATTTCTTGACTTCGTTCGCGCCGACGGTGATCGGGAAATACGATTCGCCGTACGCGGTGTCGTCCGGGTCGAATATCTTTTCCTCGTATTCGCCCTTGAAGTTCTTACCGACCTCTATCGGCACGGGGAGCAGGGAGCCTTTCTCGTCGAGAAGCGCGGCGCTTTCAAGCATGCCGCCCGTTTCCGCGCCCTGAACGTATATCGTCCTGTCGACGACGCCGTCGCCGGAAATGAACGCGTTTATCTTATAATGCTTGTTCGGTTCCTTGAAGTAAGCGCGGTTGAAGGACGACGCGGCGACGGTGAAGCGGTAACAGCCGATAAGAGGCTGATATCCGATGGCGCGTGAATCGTCGGTCTTTTCGAAAACGTAAACGTCGGTGAGCGGATTGCGCTCGATATACGCTTCGCGGCGCAGACCGTTGAACTGGTGGGAATCTGTCGTGTAGAGCCTGTGACCGAACAGAACGTCGCCCTTTTCCTTGATCTTTTTCGTGATCTCTATACTGCGGGTTATTACGTATTTGCCGTCAACAAGCTCAACTTTTATATCGCCGTTGTTTTCGATCGCGGGCATGATAATGCCGAAGACGCCGGCGCCCTTAACGTCGAAGCCGACGTATTCCGCGGTCGAGAAATCGAAGCCTTCAAGCTCAGAGACCTCGCCGGACGCGTTTTTGAGAACTATCCTGCGCACGTTGCCGGCGGGTATTTCGGTCTTTGTCATGAGGGTGCCGCCGTTATCGTATTCGTAAAGCGAGACGGCGCGGACGATCTCGTGGATCTTGTCGGAATAGGTGTGGAAAACGCGTTCGAGCTTGAAGGAGACCGACGTGTCGCCGCGCTTTATCGCTTTGATCTCTTTTATCTCGATAAGCTCGCCTTCGACCGCTCCGCAGTCGATGCGGAAGCCTCTTACGGATCCGGTGTAGTCTTCTACGACTGAAAGCGGGACGACGCAGGTGACCCATTCGCCCGCCGAAGTGAAGCTGAAATCGACGTGCTGCTCTGCGCTGTAACCCTGCTTGCCGCCGGCTACGATGTAGAAGTTGCCGTTGCCCGCCGATTCCGTGCGGAGGGTGATCTGTACCGTGTCGAATTCCTCGGTGCTGAAATTAACGGCGGTGGTGATATACGGGTCCTCCGGATTTGTGATCGTATATGATAAAACGCCGTTGCTCTTCGTTACCTTGCTCGTATCGTGCGTGCTCCATCTGCCGGACGCGGCGAGGATGTCGTAAGACTTTTCACCGTCGCCCGCCTCCTGCTGGGACGCGACCGAGACGAAATCCTGATCGCAGAAGCGGAAATCATAATAATAATAACCGAGTCTGTGGCTGTTCATCCTGCCTCTCGCTCCGGACAACGCCGCGCTGTAAAGCACGCCGTCGCCGTCCGTGATGAAGGCGTCTGAGGTGTTTTCAAAGTACGGCGCGCCGTTCTTCGAATAAAGACCGCGGATCTGCTTGCCTCCGTTTTCGGCAAGCTCGTAAAGCAGGGAAGCGTTGTTGTTCGTTATAAGGAACGAACGTCTCCCCGCGTCCGTGAATTTTCCCTGTACGCCGTCTGCGTACGCGTTAGCCGTGAGTATCGAAGAGCTCCAGTCCGTCCCCTCGACGACCGTCGTCTTCGGATCTGCCGGGTCTCTGTCGGTCTTTTCGTAAAATACGGGTTCCTCGTCCACGATGATCTCCTCCGTTTCCTGCGGTTCGGTCACTTCGTCCGTAACAGACTCCGTTAGCTCCGTGTCCGTGACGTCCGGCAATGTACCGGTCTGCCCGTCCGTCGGCTTGCAGCCCGTGATAAGCGCGGGCACAAGAAGTATCGCGGACAGCGCCGCTGCAATTATTTTTTTCATTTCCGGTCTCCTTTGATGTTACTGAGTCACTCTGAACTCAAACGAATCCGCCGCATCCATATCGACGATGAACGCGAATGAATACGTGCCGTCTTTGTCATAAAACGCCTGATAGCCGTCGTAGCCATTCTCGCCCGAGATGCTGAACGGGATCCACTGATCGCCGAGCTTCATTTCTATCGAAGGCTTGACGTAGCTTTCAAATCCGCATACTCTGACAACGCCGTGATTTGCGCCGCCGGAGAAGGTGAATTCCGCTTTTCCGCCGTCCGCGCGGATCATGGGCACGAATTCGTCTTCGATCACCGTGCCCGTGCTCGCCGTAATTTTATACGGGCTGAAACAGCTGTCCTGACGGACGTTCCTGACGTTACCGTCGTCGGCGCTCTTCGTCTCGCCCCACGGCAGCAGTATGAACACGAGGTCGATGCTGTCGCCCTTCTTCAGCGTCACGGTATCGAGATCGAGCGTCAGATCGAGGTGCGTCTGGCTCGTGTAGCAGCTTTCGCGGAAAGCGACGCCCTTCGTATATTTCTCACCGCCTATCGTGATGTCCGCGCTCTTGATTATGTACGCGAAGTTCACGGCGCCGGTATTTTCGCTGCCGGGTACGGTGTAGTTGGGCTTGTATACGGCGACGTACGGAGATTCCGTGCCGAGCTGAACGATCCGCGCGCGTCTGCGCTTCATATCAACGTCCTCGGTGACGATCTCGTTGTTTTCGTTGACGTAGCTTATCTTCGCATACATCGCGTTGCCGTATCTGCTGTCGAATCTGTAAATGCTGAAATTGTTCTTGAAATCCTCTATCGTTATATCCTTCAGCACCTTGAGATGCATCTCGTAATACGTTCTGTTCTCGTCCGTCTGAGGAAGCTCAACGTGGCGGTAAGTCGTGTAGAACGCTCCGTCGTCGGACAGATAGTCCATCGTCACGTCGGCGTAAAGAGGTCCGGACGAGGCGATATCGGCGCTCTGAGACTCCGACATGTAAAGCGGGCTCTTGGAATCCGTCTGATGCTGCGCTATAAGAAGTCTGCCGATGGAGGTATGCTGAGGCTGGCTGTTCCACAGAGGCGCGGAATTGGCGCGGAAGTCCGGGAGGGTCCAGCCGTCCTTGCTGAATACGAAGTACGGTGCTATGCAGTTCGTCTCCGTAACGCCGATCGAAAGATGATAGTAAGGCTGGATGAAGCTGACGGAAGACAGCTGCTTCAACGGGTAATTGCCCCAGTTCTGATACAGATGGACAACGGTGATCTTTTTGCTGTCCTCAGCCTTGAGCGATATCGGCAGGTACGCTTCGCCGCAGAACGAATTGTCGTTCGGGTCGTATCTGCTCTCCTCACGCTCGCCGCCGAAGTTTTTGCTCACCTGAACGGGTATCGGCAAAAAACGCATTTCCTGATCGAGTGCGGACGAGCATTCGAGCGCGCCGGAATTTGTCATGACGCACAGATAAATGCTGCGGTCTACCGTGCCGTCGCACGTGAATACTATCTCGATCTTCGGCTGTCTGTTGGGATTCTGATAATACGCGTCGACAAAGCCCGCGCCGGATACGGAGAACTTGTAGCAGCCTCTGATCTGGTCGTAGGAATTGCTCTGTCCGCCGTCGTCCTTGTACGTTATCTGAATGTCCGTGATAGGATTGCGCTCTATATAAGTCTGTTTTCTCAGATCGTTGAACTGATGGGAATCGGACGTGTAGATCCTGTGGTAAAACTGAGTCGAGCCGTAGCGGGCGAGCTTTGCGCCGATCGTTATTTCACGCGTGACGACGTAATTGCCGTCCTTCAGCTCAACGTTTATCGTGCCGTTCTTGTTTTTCGCCATGATGATGCCGAAGACGCCGGCGCCTTTTACGTCAAAGCCGACGTACTCGACCGTGGTGAAATCGAAATCCGCGGGGATCTCGGATACTTCGCCGTCGGCGTTTTTGATTATCATTTTTCTGACCGTGTCGGCGGGGATAACGTACGTTGTACCGAAATAACCGCCGCCGGTGTAAGAATCGGTCGCCACAAGGCGAAGCTGCTCGTGCAGCTTGTCGGGGTAGGTGTGGAACGAATGCTCGAGCAGAAGCGGGAGCAGATCGCCGCCGCGCTTGATCAGACGTATCTCCGAGATCTCTATGCGGTCGCCCTTCACGGTTTCGCCGAAATAGATCTTGAAACCGGTGATCTTCCCGTGCAGATCGTTCATGAGAGCGCCGGGGATGACTACCGTCGACTCCTCGCCCGCGTTGAATCTGTGGACGAGCTGTCTGTTCGGACTGAACATTTTTTCGCCGTCTACGCAGAGGAAAAGTCCCACGATATCGCTCACGTCGGTTTTGAACGTGAGTTGTACCGCGTCGTATTCCTCCGACGAGATGTCAAGCCCGTACATCCTTACGTGAGCGTCGGCAACGGAGCTGACGTCGAAGGAGAGAATGCCGCCGTCGTATTTGAGATTCTTTACGCCGCTGCCGGTGATCTCGCTGCCGTGATCCTTGAGTATGTCGACCGTCGGCTCGCCCTCCGCGTACGGCTTTTTCATCTCTGCGGAGGTGAACGCCTGATCGCGGAAACGGAAATCGTAATAATAGCAGCCGAGCCTCTGGCTGTTCATTCTTCCGCTGTAAAGCGAAAGGGAAGCGAGGTAAGTGTCGCCGCCGTCGAATCTGACGTACGAATCCATCGAATTCTCAAAATACGGAACGCCCCTGCTGTTCGTTATCGAATTGACGAGCATGGCGTCGTTTTGCAGAACGTGATACGTAAGCGACATCTGTTTGTTCGTTATCGTAAACGCGGAACGCGCGCCGTCGGTGAATTTGCCCTGAACGCCGTTCGCGTTTTCGTTTGCGTAATTTATGGAATCCGTCCAGTCCGTGCCGGAGAAGTCGATCGTCGAAACGTCGACGCGCTGACGGACCTCTTTTTCATAGAAAACGGGTTCCTCGTCGATTATCGGACCCTCTGTCTCCGCGTCGGTGACAGGCTCCGTCGTCTGATCGTCGCCGTCTGTCTCCGTGCCGGGCGCGGCGGGTTCGGTATCCGTGCCGGTGACGGGTGAAGCCGTAGTCTCCGGATCGGAAGAAGAATCGGTGCCGGTCGTCTCCGGTACGTTATTGCACGCCGCGGTCATAAGCATAAGCAGAACGAGCGCACAGGAAATGATGCGTTTTATCATTTTACGCCATCCTTTCATAATTACTCATTATGATTCTATCACAAAGGCGGCGACAAATCAATACCTTTCAAATTTTATTTTAAATATATTTACCAAAAGACCGACCGTATACTGGGAAGGCTTGTGAAATTTTGCTGAAAATAAGGCGAAACCGCTTGATTTTTGAAAAATGTGTGTTATAATAAAAGAAAAACGAAAGGCGAAAAATATGGAACTCGGAAATCTTTTCGGCAAAGTCAAGGATCTCGTCAGCAACACGGACGATATCAAAAAACTCGTGGATCAGCTGCCCGCGGGCATCAAAGCGAAGGTCGCTCCCCTTATAGAGAAATTCACCGGCGGCGATGCCGGCGCGGCGTCAAAAGCCGTCTCCATCCTCGAGGAGCATAAGGACAACGACATAGTAAAAAAGCTTCTTGAAAAGCTACCCAAATAATAAAAAATGCCTGCGAACGCAGGCGTTTTTTATTGGATCTCAACGGCAACTCTGTCGCCTTTGCGGTTTCCCGCGGCTCTCATGACGGAGCGTATCGCCTTCGCGATCCTGCCGTGCTTTCCGATGACCTTTCCCATATCGTCCGGATCTGCGGAAAGCACAAGGACTATCGTCCCGTCTTCGCTTTCGCTGACGTCTACCGCGACGCCCTCGGGCTTGTCCACGATGGCGCGCGCTATATCAGCGAGCATTTTCTTATATGCTTCCATTGTTCATTCCGTTTCTCCGACGCTGAAAAAATCCGCGTCCGCGCCGTCGGTACGGCGGACGGGATCATTCGTCATTTGGAGATGACGCCGCTTTTTACGAGCAGGGATTTGACGGTTTCGGTGGGCTGAGCGCCGTTCTTGAGCCAGGTGTTGGCTTTTTCAGCGTCGATCTTTACGAGCGCGGGCTCCTGCATGGGATCGTAGGTGCCGATCTCCTCGATGAATTTGCCGTCTCTGGGATAACGGGAATCCGCGATAACTACGCGATAGTAAGGATTCTTTTTTGCGCCGATCCTCTTAAGTCTGATTTTGACTGCCATTTTATGTGTTTCCTTTCAAATTTTATATTGACCCTTTCAGGGGGTTTATCTGAATCCGAAGCGGCGGCTGAGGGATTTCCCGCCGTCGCGGTTGAACTGCTTCATAAGCTTCTGAGTCTGCTCATACTGCTTTAAAAGCCTGTTGACGTCCTCGACCTTCATACCGCAGCCGGCGGCGATGCGCTTTTTGCGGGAGGAGTTTATGATCGAGGGCTTTACGCGTTCCTTCGGCGTCATCGACTGGATGATCGCCTTCGTTCTGTCTATCTGCCGGTCGTCGATCGAAACGTCCTTCAGAGCCGCGGCGTTTGCACCCGGGATCATTTTAAGGACGTTTTCAAGCGGACCCATGCGCTTGAGCTGATCGAGCTGATCGAGATAATCGCCGAGTGTAAAGGAGTTTTCCGCAAGCTTGCGCTCCATTTCGGCGGCTTTCTTTTCGTCTATCGCCGCTTCGGCTTTTTCGATGAGCGTCAGAACGTCGCCCATGCCGAGAATGCGCTGCGCCATTCTGTCCGGGTGGAAGACCTCGAGCGCGTCCATCTTTTCGCCGACGCCGCAGAATTTGATCGGCTTCCCAGTGACGTACTTGACGCTGAGCGCCGCGCCGCCTCTCGTATCGCCGTCGAGCTTGGTGAGGATGACGCCGGTGATGTCAAGCTTTTCGTTGAACGTCTTTGCGACGTTCACCGCGTCCTGACCGAGCATCGCGTCGATGGTGAGAAGTATCTCGTCCGGCTCGACCGCGGCTTTTATGTTCTGCAGCTCCTCCATCAGACCTTCGTCGATGTGGAGACGGCCCGCCGTGTCGATTATCACGACGTCGTTGCCGTATTTCACGGCGTGGTTTATTCCGGCTTTCGCTATGTCCACCGGGGAGAGCTTGTCGCCCATGGTGAACACGGGCACGCCGACCGATTCGCCGACGACCTGCAGCTGTTTTATGGCGGCGGGCCTGTAAACGTCGCAGGCGACGAGAAGCGGGCGCTTTTCGTTTTTGTCCTTGAAAAGCTTTGCGAGCTTGGCGCAGTGCGTCGTTTTGCCGGCGCCCTGAAGACCTACGAGCATTATCACCGTGGGGGGATGGGAAGAGAATTTGACCTTTTCCGCCTGACCGCCCATCAGAGACGTGAGCTCCTCGTTTACGATCTTGACGATCATCTGCGAGGGCACGAGAGATTCCATGACCGCGGTGCCGACGGCGCGCTCCGAAACGGAATTCACGAATTCCCGGACGACCTTGAAGTTTACGTCCGCTTCAAGAAGCGCGAGCTTTATCTGACGCATCCCCTCTTTGATATCGGACTCGGACAGCTTGCCCTTGTTCCGGAAGACGGAGAACGCGCGCGACAGTTTTTCGGATAATGATTCGAGCATCTGTTACTCCTTGTTTAAAACGAGAGTTTTCCGAGCAGGGAAACGACGGCGGCTTTCTCGCCGTCCGGCGCGGAAAGCGACTCGACCGCAGAGACGATCTGCTTTACCGTGTTTTCGTTTTCTCTGTATTTGCCGTACAGCCCGAGCTTTGATTCATAATTTTCAAGCAGCTCAACGCCGCGCCTCAGACTGTCTCTCACTCCCTGACGCGAAATACCGGTGTTTTCGGCGACCTCGGAAAGCGACAGATCGTCGTTGTAATAAAGGTCCACCGCATCTGCGACGGACGGGGACAAAAGCTCCCCGTATATGTCAAAAAGCACGCAGATACGCGTCTTATCACCGTCCATAACACACCTGTAAAGTAAATCGCTTTACAGAGTATACCACAAAGCCGCCGTTTTGTCAATAGGTTTTTGAAAAAAAGATACGGCGACCCGTCGCGCGGCGCGTTGATGATTATCAATATGACAAAATTTAATTTTACCTTTTAACCGCGGTTGTTATTATGTTGTTTTATTACGAGATCAAAAAAACGGTCGGAAACAAAATATTTACGGCAGTTATTCCGCTTGCTTCGCTGATAACCGTCTTTTTCGCGTACCGCGCGTCACAGACGTACGTCACATCTGAAAAAACTCCCGGCGAGCTTCAGAGCGAATACGCGTCAAAGCTTTCGGCATATATCGAAACCGCCTCGGACGAGCTTGAAGATCTGCGGTCCGGCGGATTTGAAAACAGCGGCTACGGCTGGAATTACTTTTCAAACGTAAAACAGATCTATGAGACGGCGAAGGATACCGTCGTTTTCAGCCGCGGCACGACTCCCGGCTGGGATCAGCTGTTTAATTTCAATATACTGTACTTCGTGCAGCTTGTCTGCGCGGTCGCGGCGGGCGCCCTTTCTTTCTGTGAGGAGAAAAGAAAAGGCTCCGCCATGATCATCCGCCCCGCCGCGAACGGCAGAGGAAGGACAGCCGCGGCGAAGCTTTCCGCGGCTGCCGTCACCGCGCTGTCGGTATCCGTGTTTTTCTCGGTCCTCGGCGCGCTTCTGTTCGCCGTGTTTTCGGGGCTTGACGGCGCGCTTGCTCCTCTTCAGACGTCGCCCGTTTTCAAATATTCTCCGTTTTTGTACACAAATCTTGAAGCGTATCTGATAATGTCGGCGAGAAGGGCTCTTATCGCCGTATCGGTGACGCTTGTAACGTGCCTGTTTTCCGCGCTGTTTTCGAATTATATTATCATCGTCGCGGCTTCGGCGGCGATCCCCGCCGTTGAATTCGCGCTGTTTTCGGGCAGGTACACGTCCGTGCACGTTTTTGTGAAAAACGTGAACCTTTTCGCTTACTGCGATACATATCTGCTTGAAAGATATTTTTCGGTGCGCTGGCTCGGCTGCACCCTGCCCGGACCGTGGACGGCTCTGTTCGCCGCGCTGATCGCCGCGGTATGCGCCGCGCTTGCTTACGCCGTGCATTGCGGATCGGGCGCCTCGGGCGCGGTGCGGATAAAACTGCTTCGCCTGCCGCAGCTCCGTTATCCGAAGGCGAAGAAAAGAAGCCTGTTCTCGTGGGAATTCCGAAAAAAATACGTCAATACCGGCGTTGCTTTCATAGCGGCGGCGCTGCTTGTTTTCCGCGTCGTGCTGATAATCACTTCATACCCTGTAAAAAACACCGGTTCCGAGGCAAAATACAGAGCGGTCGCCGAAGGATACGCGCCGGTCGGCTTGCCGGCGGCGTACGCGGATTATGAGGAAGAATCCTCCCGCGTTATCGCCGAAATGGCGGACGCGTACCTGCCCGAAAGACTGCACGCGGCGGGCGAGATAACCGAGGAGGAGTATAACGAGCTTGCGGCGCGCCGCGATGAGGATCACGGTTACTATTCGATCCTGAACAGGCTTGAAAGAAGATTCGATTATCTGACGGCGGCAAGAGCCGAAAACGGCGACGGCGTCCGTTTCGTATACGATACGGGGCTTGAAAAGCTGTTCGGGGCTGAGGCGGACTTTTTCCTGCTGCTTATAATAATGCTTTTCACCGTAAATTCGTTCTGCTCCGACAGCGAAAGCGGAGCAGATCCGCTGATACGCGCGACGGGCGGCGGACGCGGAAAACGCTTTATTATTACGCTGTCAACGTGCGCGGGCGTATCGATGATCTCTTACGCCGTGGTCGCCGCGGCGGAGCTTTTCGCGCTGCGCGGCAGCGGAATATTCGACAATACGGAGTATCTCGCGTCGTCTGTTGCCTCGGCGTCGGGCGCCGGGGACATGACGATAGGCGGCTTCATTACGGCGGCGGTCGTCCTGCGCGGCTGTGCCTACGTCTGCTACGCCGTCACGGCGTGCGCCGTGTCCAATCTGTCCGGCAAAACGCTTTTATCCGCCGTGATAACGGCGTCTGTTTCCGCAGTTCCGTTCTGCCTGCGTCTGCTCGGGCTCGATATGAAATACGCCGACGTTACGGGATTCATGACGGCGCACGCCGTTCTCGGACGGTACGGCACATCGGCATTCGTTATGTTCATACCGCTTCTTTCGGTCGCCGCGGTACTCACAGTTTTATCGGCTGTAAAAAGCGCTGCGACCCCGAGGAAGATACCCGTATAAAAGATCCGTCAAACGCAAGGTGCTCTAAAGGACAGTAAATAAAAACCGACTGAGGTAAGGAAAGCTTATCCTTGTTTCAGTCGGTTTTTGTCGCATACGTCTGCCGACAGGAAGTTTGTGTGCCAAACGTCAAAGAAACAGTTTACAGTTATGATTGCACGCGATGCGTGCAAGTTATGAGTTGAGGCTTCGCCTCAACGTTATGATATGAGTTTGGGACAGTCGGCTAACGGGTCTTTTTTTGTCGGAAGACTTTACAAATCCGTACTTGACAGAGCGCGGCTCATATGTTATCATATTACCGGGTACGAAAAAATGATTTATACAGTAACACTGAATCCGTGCGTGGACTGTTACGTTTACACGGATAAAACCGAATACGGAAAAACGAACAGGGCGGAGCGCATCGCCGCCGTACCGGGCGGCAAGGGCGTGAACGTGAGCGTTGCACTGAAGCGTCTCGGCATTGAGAGTAAGGCGCTGCTTCTGTGCGGCGGCAGGACCGGTCAGACCGTGACCGACGGGCTTGAATCCGAAGGCATCCCGTACGAGGCGGTCGAAACGGCGGCGGATACGAGGATAAACGTAAAGCTCGTATGCGGCGGCGCCGTCACGGAGATCAACGCCCCCGGCGGACCCGTGACGGAGGATGAGAGCCGCAGATTCACGGCGCTTCTGCATAACGTCGGCAAGGACGACGTTGTGATCCTGTCCGGATCCTGCGCACAGGGGATAAACCGCGGAGCCGTGCTCGGGGCGATCAAAGCCTCCGGCGCGTATTTCGCGGCTGATACGTCGGGCGCGTTTCTGAAGGAATGCGCCGCCGCCTCGCCGGATCTGATAAAGCCGAATTACGCGGAGCTTTGCGCGCTTCTTGGATACGAACCGGGAAAAGACGGGCTCGAAGCGGCGCTTGCGGGGATCCCGGCGAAAGCCGTGCTTCTGTCGGACGGGGAAAAAGGCGCGTATCTGTACGAAAACGGATCGCTTTGTCACCTTCCGGTAAACGGCGCCGGCTTCACCGTCAAAAACGCGACGGGCGCGGGCGACAGTATGATAGCCGGGTATCTGTACGGCAAACGGACCGGAGCCGATCCGCTCGCCTGCGCGGTTTCCGCCGGCTCGGCTACGGCTTACTGCGACGGTATATTCGATAAAGAAACGTTTGATCGCGTACTTGAAACTTACGAAGGGAGGATCTGAATGGGATTCAAAACGGAATTTTCAGACGGTAAAAGAGTGCTTCTGATAATGAACCCGAAGGCGGGAAGAACAACGTCGAAATTGAGGATAGAGACGTTTCAGAGGACTCTTGAAAAATACGGCTTCAAACCGGAGCTGCATCTTACTGAATACGCCGGGCATTCGACCGTTATCGCAGAACAGTACGGCGAGGATTTCGACATGATCGTCTGCAGCGGCGGCGACGGAACGCTGAACGAAGTCGTAAGCGGTATAATGAAGCTCGATAAAAAGCCCGTCCTCGGGTATCTGCCCGCCGGAACGACGAACGATTTCGCGAAGACGATAAAAGTCCCGAAGCTTATAGAGCCGTCCGTCGCGATGATGGCGAAAGGAAAGATACAGACGGTCGACTGCGGAACCTTCAACGGAAGGACGTTCGTTTACGTCGCCTCGTTCGGCGCCTTCACAAAAGTCTCGTACGCGACCTCCCAGGACGCGAAAAACGTGTTCGGACGCGGCGCGTATATTTTCGACGGGATACAGAGCGCGTTTGAGATACGCCCGTATCACGCCCGCGTTACGACGGACGACGCCGTGTACGAGGACGATTTCATCTTCGGCGCCGTCACCAATTCGCTTTGCGTCGGCGGGGTTATGAACCTTCCGCGCGACATGGTCGGACTGTCGGACGGCAAATTCGAGGTGCTTTTGATCAAAAACGTCGAAAACCCCGAGGATCTGCCGGACACGATCCACGCGTGCATCGATCTCAATTACGACAACGACAACGTGATACTTACGCAGTCGTCGTCGGTCACGATCGAATTCGACGAGGATACGCCGTTCACGAACGACGGCGAATACGCCGGCGCGCACAGACGCGTGGAGATCAAAAACGTAAATCCGGGATACGATATGCTTATCCCTTGACATCAGAGGAAGATATGAAAAAACTTATTTCAGTCATTTGTGCGGCGGTCATGCTTTTTTCACTTTGCCTTACCGCACACGGAGCAAACGCTATGAAAAACAGTGAACAACGAGGTCTTCACGTCGAACAGGACGGCTTGATCACACTCGAGGGAAAACCGTTTTACGGCTTCGGCGTAAACTACTACGGCGCGTACGCCAGATACGCGGAAGCGGAGGGACAGCCCGAGGAGCAGTTCAAGGCGGGCATCGCGGGACTTGCGTCCTATAATATACCGTTCATACGCATGCCGCTTTGCGCCTATTATCCGTCGTATTACGAAATGTACGACAACGACCCCGAAAAGCTGTTTTCGTACATGAAAAAAGTCCTTGACGAATGTGAAAAGAATCACATAGGCGTCATTGGCTCTCTCATGTGGTGGGTTTCCGTCATCCCGGCGCACCTCAAAGCGAAACGCGCCGATATGGGCGTTATCGGCAGCGAGGTGCTCGAATACGCGAAGAAATATACGGCAGACGTGGTCTCCCGCTTCGCTGATCACCCTGCCATATGGGGCTGGGAGATCGGCAATGAATACAACCTCGAAGCCGATCTGTGCGACAGGAATCTTAAAATGTTCCTGTGGCCCGAAGGGATCCCCGGAATGCCGCTCGACAACGTCAACGGATACGATTATTTCACGTCCGAGGAGCTTGCGGTATTCTACGCGGAGATCGCAAAGGTCATAAGAGAATATGACGGTTACAGACTCATAACGACCGGCAACGGCGAGATGCGTCCGTCTGCTTACGCCCTTTACAAATCCGGACAGAAGAAGGACAAAAACCACGTCTGGGATCTCAGATGGGACGGAAGCACGCTCAAACATTTTGAAAAAATGAACGAGATATACAATCCCGATCCCATAGACACGCTTTGCTTCCATCTGCAGAGCGGATCGTTCGACGGAAGCAAAAAATACGTGATGGAATTCAACGTGTTCGGAAAAACGCTTTCAAGCGAGGAATATTTCCGCGCGTATTACGACGTGGCGAAAAAGCTCGGAAAAGCGTGCTTCTTCGGCGAATTCGGCGATATGCTTGAAATGGAGACCGCGCCCGACGTGATTGAAAAGTTCAGAGAAGTGACTGACGCCATATCCGCGTCCGGCATACAGATCGCCGCGCTGTGGCAGTTCCAGGACTACACGGACGAAGGCGTGGCGGGACAAAAGCTTGCAGTCCTGTCGGAGCTGAATAAAAAGCTGGTCGCGGACGGAAAGCAGGACACCGCCGCGGCGTGGTCTGATAAGTCGGCAGGCACGGAGGAGACGACCGTTACGGATACGGTGACGGAACCGGAAACGGTAACGGAAACGGAACCGTTCACGGAGGTCGGCGTGGATGACCGGGGCTCGAAAAAAGGCGTTTCGCCGCTTGCGTTCATAATCCCCGCGGTCGCCGTCGCTGCTGCGGTATGCGCTGCGGTGATCGTGATAATAAAGAAAAAAAAGGCTTAAAAGACAAAAAGTAAAAGAATAAAAGTATAAAAATATTGACAAACTGCAAAGACTTTAAAAAAAATTTGTTTAGGTGTAAAAAACCGTGTTAAAAATACGTCTAATAAAGTAGAAGACGAAAAACACTTCGAAAGGAGCGTTCGGGTAAAAAAACCGTAACAAATCATCTTGCTCTGCTCGGAAATATGGTTAAGGAGTAACAGATTTGGTCATGAAAAGAATTATCGCTTTGATTTTAGCGCTGCTGATTGTTTCGGCGCTTGCCGCGTCGTGCGCGCTGCGTCCCGAAGATACGCAGCCGGCTTCTTCCGGTGAAACTGAAACAAACGCCGAAACAAAAACTGAAACTGCGGCGGACAAACCCGCCGTGCCGGGACCTTCAAATCTTGAAAACAAGCTTGACGGATTTGATTATGATCTTATGAACTACGTTGAACAAAAGCTCGGCGGGCAAAGTTATATGATCTCGCCGCTTTCGTTCAAATACGCACTCGGAATGCTTGTCGCGGGCGCGGACGGACAAACGCTTGAACAGCTGAAAACGGCGATCGGCATAGATTCGGTATCGGAGCTTGAAGATCATATCAAAAGCTTCAACGGCTTCGAAGGCTGCTTCAATGAGGCGGTGAAGAAATACGCCGAGACCTACAATGCGCTCCCGGACGATCAGAAACAGTATTACGACGAGCCGTCCGGCGCGCTCAGAGTCGCCAACTCGATCTGGAAAAGAAACGATATCCCCGATTTTCTGCATGGTTATAAAGACGCCGTTTCGTCGTATTACGCCGAATACCGCGATTTTACATTAGATAAGGTCATAGCAGACGTAAACGCTTGGGCGAACGAAAAGACCGAGGGTATGATACCGGAACTTCTTCCGGAAAATTACGATACTACAGATCTTGCCGTGATACTTATGAACGCGCTGTATTACAAAAACGCATGGGCAAACGAATTTTTTGAAGCGCCGGACAGAGATTTCACGACTGTAAAAAATCAGACGGTAAAAAAGAAATTCATATCTTCGACCGAAAACTACCGGTATTATTCCGACGAACAAACGACGCTCGTCGCCGTGCCGATGAAAAACGGCGTTGATATGATCTTCGTTTTGGGAAGCGCCGAAAATCTGACCGAAAAACTGTCGAAAGCCGAGCGGCGCATAGTAAGAGTTATCATACCGGAATTTGAAATAGAGACTTCTTTATCCGATAAACAACTCGTTGATTTTCTGAAAGACCGCGGAGCGGCGGACGCTTTTTCAAGCAAAAAAGCCGACTTTTCGCGGATGTTTGATCCCGATAAGGAAACGGTCTACGTTGACGACATAGTACAAAAGGCAAAAATAAAGCTCGATAAAACGGGCGTAGAAGCCGCCGTGGTGACCGCGATCATGATGAAAGACGAATGTGCGACGGAAGTGATAGATCCGATCGAATTTGTCGCGGATAAGCCGTTCAGATTCTTTATTATGACAGCCAAGACCGAATGGGCGGCGGAAGGCATGGTAATGTTTGAAGGCAGACTTGCGGAATAACCGTTTATTTTGTCACGGTACAGAAGTTTTGGGAGCTGATATAAAACCGAACGGAAATAAACAAATAAAAAAACATCGACTCACCGCGAAAAAAACGATGAGTCGGTTTTCTTTTTTGCCAACGCCGTTAAATCTGACGGCGAATGGAATCAAGGTAAGCCTGAAGGATTATTTCGGCGGCGAGCTTGTCAACTTTTTCTTTGCGCTTTTTGCCGCGGACGTTGTTTTCGGACAGATACATATGCGCGGAAACCGTCGTCAGCCGTTCGTCATACAGGATAACGTTCACACCGCAGACCTCTTTCAACAGGTTTGCGAATTCGTGCGCTTTTTCGGAACGCGGTCCGCGCGTCCCGTTCATGTTGACGGGATCGCCGAGAACGATATGAGTTATACCGTACTGCAAAACGTATTCATTTATCTTTTCGGCGAGCTTCGGCGGCCATTCTTCTTTGATTATGCCGACACCGTTCGCCAGTATATTCGTCTCGTCCGAGACGGCTATGCCCGTACGGACGTCGCCGTAATCAACTCCGAGGTATCTCATCCTGTCTCCTTCGGTAAACAGCGTGCAGCCCTGACGGCGGAACTGCTCGATCTTTTCGTATAAACTCATCTGCGTCACGGAAAAGTGCTTTGACAGGCAGTCTATACAGAAGAATCCGGTCGCTCCGCGGTTCACGAGCTTTTTATGCAGGGCGGCTTCGTCATCTGAGACAGCCGCCCCGCATCCTTTACATCTTATAACCGTACCGTTTTGCAAACGTATACGCGGCAGTCGTGCGCGGCGAGCTTTTCGGTGCGCGTGCGCTCGACGCTGATCTGCTCGCCCGTGAAGACGTCTCTGCCGGTCAGCCCGTGACCGCAGCCGTCCCACAGACCGACGTTCGTGAGATCGAGGCAGAGCTCGGCTTCTTCATCTGCGAAGTTGACGAACATGAGGGCGTATTCATTGTCGGACAGATGACGGAAGAAGGTAAGACCCTTGTTCCCGTTGTCGCCGCAGACGAACGCCGTTCTGCATTCCTCGTCCTGGTTGATCCTGAGCAGATCTTTGTTTTTGAGAAGCTTCAGGGAGGTTTCGTTTACGTCGCGCAGATCGCAGCCGATCATCAGCGGAGAACCGAAAACGCACCAGACGGCGAAATGAGTCCTGTAATCAACGTCCGTGCAGCCGCCGTTTTTGACGTTGCCGCGGTTGTACATACCGACGATGAGCATGTCTATGTCGTTGTAGCAGCCTATACCGGAGTATGCGAGCTTGTCGACCTGGGACAGAGCTATATCTCGTACCGAGGAGAAGTTGTCGTTTATATCGCCCGTGGAGCGGTACATACCGGCGCCGCAGGAGCGGATCCACGTTTCAACGTGATCGGAGCCCCAGTTGCAGGCGGAGAAGAGTATGTCGCGTCCGGATTCCTTGAGCGCAAGCCCCATGGTGTGATACAGAAGGGGACCGTTGCTGCCCTGCGGAACGTTGCAGAAATCGTATTTGAGAAAGTCCACGCCGAAGGAGGCGAAAAGCTTCGCGTCGCGGAATTCGTTGTGATAGCTTGACGGATATCCGGCGCAGGTCTTGACGCCGGCGCAGGAATACATACCGAATTTCAGTCCCTTTGAATGGATGTAATCGGCGAGGTATTTCATACCGTGAGGGAACTTTACCGGGTCTGTGACGATGTCGCCGTTTTCATCGCGCTCGCGCAGAGACCAGCAGTCGTCGATGACGACGTATTCGTAGCCGGCGTCCTTGAGTCCTTTTTCGACGATCATGTCGGCGGTCTGCATCAGAAGCTCCTCGCTTATGTTTTCACCGAAGGTGTTCCACGAGTTCCAGCCGAGCGGAGGTCTTTTAGTGTACATGTCGTTTCTCCTTATTTATTATTATCAAGAGCGTTCAGCATATCGACTCTCGTCTGATGTCTGCCGCCTTCGAATTCGGTGTTGAGGAACAGCTTGACCATATCCGTCGCAAGCCCGAAGCCCAAGACTCTGCCGCCGAGGCAGAGGACGTTCGCGTCGTTGTGCTGACGCGTCATGCGCGCGGAATAAGTGTCGGAGCAGCAAGCCGCGCGGATCCCCGCGTGTTTGTTCGCCGCCATGCTCATACCGATGCCGGTGCCGCAGACAAGTATGCCTCTGTAGCATTCGCCGCTCTGTATCGCGCGGCAGACCTTGTCCGCGTAGTCGGGGTAGTTGACGGATTCGCCGTCACAGCCGAAATCCCTGTATTCGATATTGTCTGCGTCAAGCATATCCTTGATGAATTCCTTGAGCTCGTAGCCGCCGTGATCGCAGCCTATCGCGAGTATCTTTTTTTCGTTTTTCATATTGACTCCTTTTCTTTTCTGACTCTCTCTGCCTGAGAAGGTCTTAAATATACCGGTTTGTATTTAAGATCGGAGAAATCCGATCCTTCGGGCGCGTTTTCGTATATCCGCTTCGCCAGACGGGCGACGCTTGAAGCGCGCGGATATATCAGATCGCAGGGCGTCTGTTCATAGACTCTGTCCGGCATAAGCTTTTTTGCAAGCTCATGACCGTCTCCGCATAAAAGTACGGGAGAGGAGTACGCCGAAAGCTCGGCGTCAAGCTCGGCGGCGGAGATCGCCCTGTCCTCCGTCAGCCTTTGTCCGTTTCTGAAAAGCGCGTTGTAGAACTGACCGCGCCGCGCGTCCATAACGGGACATACGAGTACGTCTTTGTATGACGAGAAGGGCAGCGCCGCCGCTTCGAGCGTGGAAACTCCAACGCACGGCAGACCCTTGCCGAACGCAAGTCCGAGCAGGATCGACGCTCCGATACGTACGCCGGTGAACGAACCGGGACCGGCAGTTCCGGCGAACATGGTGACGTCCCCGATATTTTTGCAAGAGTACGCGAACAGCCCTTCTATCATGGGCATCAGGGTCGCGCTGTGGGTTATCCCGGCGTTGCAGAAGCTTTCGGCGACGACCCTGTCCCCGTCGAGCAGAGCGCAGGAAGCGGTGACGGACGAAGTGTCAATCGCAAGTATCATCTGTTTCTATCCTCCTCCCGTCGCCCTGACGGCTTATCGTTACGCGGATCGCGCCGTCCGGTACGGCGTCCGGACACTTTTCGCACCATTCGCAGAAAACGATGCTGTCTTTGAGCGGCAGATCGTAGTAGCCGGTGCTGTAAAGATCGTCGTCGTCATCGATCCTGTACAGATCGAGATGATACACGGGTATGCTGCCGCCGTAGCTGTTTATTATCGCATACGTGGGACTGCATACCGCCGCGTCCGGGCAAAGCACTGTCGCCGCGCCGCGGACGAACGCCGTTTTCCCGGCTCCGAGATCGCCGTAAAGCGCGACGAAGGAACCCGGTGCGAGTTTTTTTGCAAGACGCGCGCCGGCGTCTTCCGTTGCCTGCGTGCTGTCTGAATATAAAACCAACGGTTTTTACCTCCAATGCTGGTCTTCTTGCGGCATTATAACACATAAAGTGTAAAAAATAAAGTCATTTACAAAAAATTTTTTTATCATGGTGTACAAAACTAAAAAAATAGTGTATAATGGAAGGCAAAGCGCGGTTTGCGTTCTTCAGCTGCATAATTTCCGGTTTGCGGTAATAGTATTTACCAGCATTTTATCGGAGGTTATTGTTATGCAGAACGTTTTCGTTCCGGAAGGCCGTCTCACGGGTACGGCGGAAAACACGGAGTATATAAGAAGCGAAGCGGCGCTCCGCGCGGCGCAGGTAAGCGGCAGGATACTTGAAAGCGGCGTGATCAGATGCGGACGGGGGCTCGAGCTTTACGTTGATCTCGGACGCGTTACCGGCATCATACCGCGCGCGGAAGCCGTATATTCGGACGGCGGACCCGTTAAGGATATCGCCGTCATATCGCGCGTCGGCAAACCCGTGTGCTTCGTCGTCAAAGATCTTGTCGACCGGAACGGCGGCACCGTCGCGATACTTTCGCGCGCTGCGGCTCAGAAAATGTGCGCAGACGGATATCTGTCGTATCTTCAGAGCGGCGACGTGATAGACTGCCGCGTGACGCGGACCGAAAAATTCGGCGCGTTCGCCGACGTCGGCTGCGGGATCCCGGCGCTTTTGCCCGTTGACAGGATATCCGTATCGCGCATCTCCTCGTCATCCGACAGACTGAGAGAAGGGGACGATCTGCGCTGTATAGTCACGCGGGCAGACAGCTCTCCGTTGCGGATCAGCCTGTCCCTGCGCGAGCTGCTCGGTACATGGGAGGAAAACGCCGCCTCATTCAGCCCGGGGCAGACCGTCCGCGGGATAGTGCGCGGCGTAGAACCGTACGGTATTTTCATAGAACTGGCGCCGAATCTATCCGGGCTGTCAGAGTACAGGGACGACGTCGAGCAGGGAGACGAGGTCGCCGTTTACATAAAAAGCATGGATCCGGCAAAAATGAAGATCAAGCTCGTCATAGTCGGGCGCGGAGAAAAAGCGCGTCCGGCGCCGCTCCGGTATTTCGCGCCGGATAAGCTGTGCCACGTATACAGCTTCATATATTCACCGAAAGAGAGTGCAAGACTCATCAGGACCGATTTTAATTGACATGATCGAGAGGAAGTTGAAATGAAAAAGAAGATTGCTGCTGTTGCCTCCGCGCTGATCGCGGCGCTTGTTCTGACGTCGTGCGACGCGATGGACGGTATCGTCGGACCTTTCCGCACGGAAGCGCAGACGGAAACGGAGCCTTTGACCGAAGAAGATACGCTTCAGGTCATACACGCCGAATACGTCGACCCGCTGACCGGTGATCCGGCGGACAGGGATATTTCCATGTCACGTCCCGTCGCCGTCGTCATTAAGAACGACAGAGTCGCGTCGCCGCAGCTCGGACTTTCGTCCGCCGCCGTCGTATACGAAGCGTCGGTCGAGGGAGGACTCACGAGATTCCTCGCCGTATATTCCGATATAAGCCGTGTGAACAAGGTGGGACCTGTCATCGACTCGCGTGCGTATTTCTATGACTTCGCCGCGAACCACAACGCGATATTCGTTCAGGCGGGCACGACGCAGGAGGGCAACAAGGTGCAGGTGAGCCGCGGTATAACCGCGCTCGACGCGATCGTCGGCGAAATGACCCCGGGCTTTTACCGTGACGAAACGCTGAGGACCACGCGCGGAGCCGAGAACAGCATCGTGACGGACGCAAACGGCCTCCGTATCCGCGCGGATTCATTCGGCATAAAGCAAACGCTTGACGTGAGAAGCTCGCCTTACAACATCCTCGACTATCTCGAAAACAGAGATATGACGGGCGGCGGCTACTGTACTCATCTGAGCATACCGTTCTCTGCGAATATGACCGTCGAGTATTCTTATTCCACGTTAACGAACGCCTATTCAAGAACGCAGTACGGCGAACCGCATCTTGACGCGTCGACCGGCAAGCAGCTTGCGTTCACGAATCTGATCATCATTATAGCTGATTATATCACCGTAAACACAGCCACTGGCGAAATGACCGTCAGCAACACCGGAAAAGGCAACGGATACTACGTTTACGGCGGAAGCCGCGTTATGATCAGCTGGCAGAGAACGAACGGCGAAAATCCGATCAGACTGTACGAGGCGGACGGAGAAACGCCGCTGACAGTATCCTCCGGCAACACGTATATAGCCGTCGTCTCGCCGAGACTTTCCGGCAAGATCAGCTTTGAATGAGGTGAGACTGTGAAAACATATAAAATAAGGATCCTCGACCGTCCGGATTTCAGACGCGCTTACAGAGCGGATATATGCGAATACGTATGGGGCGGGGAATACAGACCGCGGGCGTACGCGCGTCTGTGCTTCGTCCCGGGAGACGGCTTCTATGCAAGACTTACGGCTTATGAGACGGACCCTAAGGCGGTTTATCACGAATATATGGATCCCGTCTATACCGACAGCTGCCTTGAATTTTTCGCCGGCTATAAGCCGGGCGGATACATAAACTGTGAGATGAACGCGAACGGAGCGCTGCTTTCCGCGTTCGGAGAGGGCAGGGAAGAACGCACGCCCGTAGCCGAAATATGCGGTATGATCCCGCAGGTGACGGCGAAAAAATACTGCGACCGCTGGTCCGTTACCGTCCGCGTCGGGCTTGAGCTTATAAAAGCCGTTTACAAGAACGCGGATTTCAAACCGGGCGACGTTATAAGAGGCAATTTCTATAAATGCGGCGACAAAACGGACGTGCCGCATTACGGAAGCTACTCGCCCGTCGGTACGCCGAAGCCCGATTTTCACAGACCCGAATTTTTTACCGAAATGATATTGACGGAGGAATGATATGAAACAGACGATGAAAGACAGACAGCTTCTGCAGACGATGACGGACAGGATACCGTTTTCCGTCACTGTGGACGGCGTAAGACACGACGGGATACCGGCTGACGCGAAATACACGCGGGACGGGTACAGGTTCGAGCTCGAAGGACTGCTCGTTTCCGTACAGATACGAACGTACGACGATTTCCCCGTGACGGAATGGCGCGCGGAGGTCACGAACGTTTCGGACACTGTATCCGGCAGAGTCAGCGGACTTATCCCGGCGGACGCTTATTTCCCGGGTGAAGGCGCCGTGCTCGAATACAGCAACGGCGACAACTGCACCCCGTCCGGGTACAGCATCTTTTACAGCGACCTGAAAGAGCCGGTGAAGCTCTGCCCGCCCGACGGGACAAGCTGCAACGGCGCCTTCCCGTATATGCGTCTGCAATGGGATGATCACGGTGCGGCGATAGCGATCGGATATTCCGGACAGTGGGAGGCTGAGATATCGAAGGCTGACGGCGGCGTCAGATTCAAAGCGGCGCAGCACGTGCTCGACACCGTGCTTTATCCCGGGGAAAAGATCATTTCCCCGCGTATCACCGTGATGGCGTACGAGGGCGATACGGAGCGCGGCATAAACCTGTGGCGCAGCTTTTACCGCGCGCATATCATGCCGAGACCGGGCGGCGAGCCGATGAAGCCTTATCTCGTACTGCATCAGTTCGGCGAAGGTCCCGAGGCGTGCCGTGCAACCGAGGAGCTGCAGCTCCGCAGCATAGACACGTACATAAAACGCGGATTAAAGCCGGATATATGGTGGATCGACGCCGGCTGGTACCCCTGCGACAACAACTGGCCGACCACCGGAACGTGGTATGAAAACCCGGAAAACTGGCCGAACGGACTCGGACCCGTGGGCGAGAAATGCGATGAAAACGGGATAAAATTCCTCCTTTGGTTTGAGCCTGAGAGAGTAGCGGACGGATCGTGGCTTGCCGAAAACCATCCCGAATGGCTGCTCCGCCCGAACGACGGCGAGCCGACGATATACAACATGCTCGATCTGGGCGACCCGAGAGCGCTTTCATGGCTTACCGAACACGTAGACGCGATGATAAAACGCTGCCATATCAAAATTTACAGACAGGACTTCAACTTTTCGCCGATAGTCAACTGGCGCCGTGCCGAGACGGAGGATCGTCAGGGCATGGTCGAAAACAAGTGTATACAGGGTTACTACGCCTACTGGGACGAGCTGCTCCGCCGGAATCCCGATATATTCATAGATTCCTGCGCGTCGGGCGGCAGAAGGAACGACCTTGAGACGATGCGCCGCGCCGTACCGCTCCATTATACCGACGTCCTGTACGGTGTGCATCCGGTAAAGCAGAAGCAGCACAGGCTCATGTTTGAATGGATCCCGTATTTCCGCGCCCACAATATGTCGTGGGACAACGAAGACGGCACGTACGATCCGCCGGCGAACCGCCCGCTCGACGAATTCGCGTATATGAACGCGATGGTCCCCGCGATGACGAATATGCTCAACGCGACCGATGACGACGGACAGTTCGCGCTTGCGATCAAAATGAACGCCATACATAAAAAAGCGGCTGAGTATATGCTCGACGGCGATTACTATCCGCTTACCGAGTGCCGCGCGGACGAGCACGACGTATACGCCCACCAGTTCGATCTCGACGGAGAGGGCTTCACGCAGATAATTTACAACACGAAAGCCGAAGGACCGTTCACGCTCAGACTGAAGCATCTTGACACGGAAGCAGATTACGCGCTGACCGACGCCGTGACGGGACAGACTTTCACCGTCCCGGGAAAGACGCTGTCCGACGGTTATGCGATCGAACTTGACCCCCGCAGCAGCAAAATATATTTTTATAAGAAGGCTTGATCAGGATCACCGCCGCCGGCTGCGTGCCGGCGGCGGCACAACAAAATGAAAGGAGAAAAAAATGGACGTAAGGCAATTTGAAACAGAAGAAGATTATATTATTGAGGAAGAAAAAGCACCGGCTGAAAAAAACGTAATTTATTCGACGGATTCGACGTTTGATATAGTATCCAAAGTCGCGTATCTGTCCGGCGTTCCCGAAAGATTTTTTATAAATGAGGAAAAAAGACTTCAATTGAGCGTTTATACGAAGCTTGACCGTGACAAAAACGCGAGAATAATCAGAAACCTCTGCATAGTACGTACCGCGATCGAGCGCGGATTCAAAAAGATCAATAACTATATAAGATTTGAAAACAGAAGACTTTCGACGATAACGGACTGCATACCGGAAAAATCACTCAGAGAATTATCGGACGACGGGATCGTGATTGAAAAGAAAACGAGCACGAAGCTTACCCATCACGTGATCGAAATAAACCGCCTCATCGCGGACAGGATAAACAACTGTTCATCTCTTTTTCCCATGTGGCTGAACTGGAACTACGTCAAGGATCTGTTCATTATGCCGAACGGGCTGAGCGAGGCCGGCACGCAGGAAAGCGCGAACAGCTATTACGCCGTTATGGATAAGCTGCCTTACAGAGTATATCTTAATTATAAACCGGTCTCGGACGATTATCTGTTTTATAACGACCGTGTTTTCGTATCGAATCTGTATCAATACAATAACGATTATTTTGAAGACAAGAGCAAGGTCGCGGACGTAAACGATTCCGTAAAGGACAACGTATACGATTTTATCGAGGACTCGGGAAAAGTAATAGTCATGGTGGACTGTGAAAACGCCGATCCTTACGCAATGTGCTCCGCTTTTCAGCAGCTTGACCGAGAATACGTCAAAAAGATCAAGAAAATAATACTTATCGACGACGTGCACGCGAATATCGCCTGGCATATCCTCGACGATCATCTGATGATAGAGGTTGAGCATATAATGCTCGAAAGGCTGAAGGACAATAAATCACTTGCGGATATAACGCTGACGTCGCGCACGTGTCTCGAATTTTATCAGAACGGCGTCGATTCTTTTATCATAGTGTCGAGCGATTCGGATTACTGGGCGCTGATAAAATCAATACCCGCCGCGAGATTCCTCGTTATGGTAGAGCATGATAAATGCAGCGTTGATATGAAAAATGCGCTCGCCTCGTCGGGGATATTCTACTGCTATACGGATGATTTTTACTCCGGTGATACGCAGAAGCTCAAAACCACCGTCATACTTAAAGAAATGTATAAATACATAGCCGATCACATGGATCTGAACGCAAGGGATATGTTTGAGGCGGCGGTGTCGAACGCGAGAGTCGATATGCCGGAATCGGAAAAAAACGCGTTTTACGACAGATACGTAAGACGTCTGACCGCGGAGCTTGAAAAGGACGGGACGGTCAGGATCAGACTCGGCACGCTGTAACAGCCGTCAAAAAAAGCGGTCATTTCGGCGCGGCGTGATAAGGAAGTATTTTGTATAAACTTTGCCGCGCCGAAAATGAAGACGCCCGCAAGCGGGCTAATGAAGAAATGAAGACGCTTCGCTAATGAAGAAATTCGAATTCAACGGGTCTTCATTATACCGGTTGAATACGAAAAAGCAGACTGATTTTGTTCTCGGTCTGCTTTTCTTCAGTGTGCACTTACTCACCACTCGAACGTGAGGTGAAAAAACTTCCTTATGACGGTCGGGCATTATCTTACCGCGTTTTTTTTATTTGCCCTGCGCCTCGTCCTTTTTGTCAAAATCGAGCGTAAGCTCGTAGTCGCCGAGATGCTTCATTTTGAAGCCGTTCTTTTTGTATTCCTCGTAGTTGAACGCTTCAAGCTCGTCTATCGCAAGCTTGTGGAATTCGTAGAAGTTATGCCACCATTCCCAGCCGGAGCCGAGGGAGTTGGAAAGATATGAGTCGGCTATATCGCACGCAGTCTGCGGAGCCACGTAGAACGCGCCCATGGCAAGTACGTTGACGCCGTTGCCGGTTATCGCTCTCGTCGCCGCGGGAAGGCTCTCAACGACGCCCGCGTGGACGTGCGGACATTTGCTCGCCGCTATGTGGATGCCCATGCCGGTGCCGCAGAAGAGAAGCGCACGCTCGAAATTGCCCTCGGATATCTGCGCTCCGACGCGAAGACCGACGCGATGGAACATGTTTTCGGTATCGTTCGGGTCGCTGTCCTTGGTAACGCCCAAATCGGTTATCTTCCAGCCTTTTTTGGTAAGATGCTCGACGACGACTTCCTTGAGCGGAAATCCGGCGAAATCCGCGCCGACAACGAGATATTTGTCTTTGATGGTTTTCATGATATGCCTCCGTATCATTTATTCTGTACTTAGAGTATCACAAATTACGTGATTTGTCAACGGATGATCGTAAAAAAGAGGAGTAAAAAATGCGGATCACGCCGCCCGGACCGGCTTTGCCGACAGACCCTTCGCGGAAGCGGAATAAATTTATTTTTTTTCGCAAAACCCCTTGACAAAACCGCTTTTTTTTGCTATAATAGCGCACGCAATCGAACATTGCGGCATCGCCAAGCGGTAAGGCAACGGACTCTGACTCCGTCATTACCTAGGTTCGAATCCTAGTGCCGCAGCCAAAAATCCTGCGCGACAGCGCAGGATTTTTCCTTATTCACTATTCACTATTCACTATTCACTAAACCTTTCCCCTTCGCCGCAGGATTTTTGCAAGGTAAGAAGTAAGAGTGAATAGTGAAGAAGGAGAAGTAACAAAGGAGAAAAGGAAAATGACGGAAAGTCCGTTAATGATCAAGTCAAAAGAACTCGCGCTTGAAGTGATAAAGGTTTGCGTTGAATAATTTGAAAATTCCTGTTATAACAGAAATGACAAATACGGATTGCATTATCAAGAAAGAAAGGAAATGATCTATGAAACGCGACCGCCGAGCGGAAGAAACCGAAAACAATGGTTCGAATTATCCCGATTGGTATTGGGTAAGAGGGCTCCATGATGCACAGATCACGTCTGTTGAAGAACTTGAATTGCCATATAATTATAAACTGCGGAACCCTATTAGAAATATGTTAATAATCCGATTGGATTCAAAACAGGCTTTGTTTGATTACTTGGTCAAAGAAATCAAATTGTACAATTATAAAATAATTACCTCCGAAATATCATCTTCGGATCTTCAAAAATCATGGTGGCTATCAGACCGGTTGACTAACGAAAACGATAAATACCGTCTTAACATTTCACTTAAACGCGTTGGGAAGCAAAGCATAGAAGATCTTGAATTTGTTGTTCAGTTTTCAACTGCCGAGGTAACAAGATCATAAACGCATTTGTTGAAATCAAAAAAATGCGATCCATTTTATACATAACATAGCCTCAAAAACCGGCTTTTTAGCATACCAGATCCGATTTGAAGCGGTAACACAGAAAAATCCACGCTTCGACGTGGATTTTTCAATTCTATTCCCATTCGACGGGTTATATTGCTTCGCAGTTATATTCGGCTGACGCCGGGTGATATTGCGCTTCGCGCAGTTAAAAGGTGAACAGAATATCACTGAAAAAGCGTCGGAAAAGAAATACCGCATCGGTTCCGGCCTTATACCGCGGAAATAATGACACGCGGGAGAGGTTTTACCGGTTCGTTCCGTTCCTACGTCAAAGCTCGTATACACCGCACGTCAAAACGGCGTGCGCTTTTTATTTACATATAACGCTTGAATATTTTTGAAATATTCGTTATAATCATATGAAACAAATGAGAAAAAGGTAATTCGTTATGATGATCTATAAACAAGGCAGATTCAAAGGAGAAAGAGCACTTTACGGAAAAACAGATATACGCGTTGAGGACAGCGTTTTCGACGACGGCGAATCCCCGTTGAAAGAATGCAAAAACGTTGAGCTTTCCTGCTGTCTGTTCCGCTGGAAATATCCGCTCTGGTACTGCGAGGGCGTCAAAGCCGAGCGCTGCACGTGGTTCGAGATGGCGCGCGCGGGTGTCTGGTACTCAAAGGATCTCGATATCAGAAACGCGGTGATCGAGGCGCCGAAGAATTTCAGACGCTGCAAAAACCTGTCGCTTACCGACGTGACCTTCCACAACGCGGAGGAGACTCTCTGGCACTGCGACGGCGTCAGACTGAAAAACGTGACGGCGGCAAAGGGCCCTTATTTCTGCATGAACAGCAAAAACATGGAGATCGACGGGCTCACGCTCGACGGGAACTATTCGTTTGACGGCACGGAAAACGTCGTTATAACGAATTCGCGCCTGCTTACGAAGGACGCCTTCTGGAACAGCAGGAACGTGACCGTGAAGGATTCCTTCATCTCGGGCGAATATCTCGGCTGGAACGCGAAGAATCTTACGCTTATAAACTGCACGATCGAAAGTTTGCAGGGAATGTGCTACATCGACAACCTCAAAATGATCGACTGCAAACTCATAAACACTACGCTCGCGTTTGAGTATTCCGACGTCGACGCGAAAATAACCGGCGTCGCTGACAGCGTCTTCAACCCGAGGAGCGGAAGGATCGAGGCGGAGCATATAGGCGAGCTGATAATAGAGCGCGGCCGCGTCGACCCGTCGAAGACCGTAATCGTCTGCGACAGCGTCGATAAAAGATCTGACAAACCGGAGTGGATAAAATGAGATACGATTTCGATACCGTCGTCGACAGAAAGAAAACGGACTGCTCAAAATGGTCAGTCGGTGAGGACGAGCTTCCGATGTGGGTCGCCGATATGGATTTCAGGACAGCGCCGGAGGTGATCGAAGCGCTTCGGGAGCGCGTCGACCACGGCGTGTTCGGTTATACCGAAATAAAAGACGAATGGTATGACGCTTATATAAACTGGTGGCGCGACAGGCACGGCTTCACGATGGAGCGTGAAGGTCTCATGTTCTGCACCGGCGTCGTCGCCGCTATATCGAGCATCGTCAGAAAGCTCACGACGCCGAACGAAAACGTCCTTCTGCTTACTCCCGTATACAACATCTTTTACAACAGTACCGTGAACAACGGCTGCCGCGTGCTCGAATGTCCGCTCGTTTATGAAAACGGCGCGTATTCGATAGATTTTGACGATCTTGAGAAAAAGCTGTCCGATCCGCAGACGACTCTGATGATACTCTGCAATCCGCACAACCCCGTCGGCAAGATCTGGGACAGGGAAACGCTTCGCAGGATCGGCGCGCTCTGCAAAAAGCACCACGTGACCGTCATATCTGACGAGATCCATTGCGATCTGACCGACCCCGGGACCGGATACGTTCCGTTCTGCTCCGTCGACGATGATTGCAGAAGCAACGCGATCATGTGTATGGCGCCGACGAAGACGTTCAACCTCGCCGGACTTCAGACAGCGGCGATATACGTCGCCGATCCGGTGCTGAGACACAAGGTCTGCCGCGGGATAAACACGGACGAGGTGGCGGAGCCCAACGCTTTTGCGACCGTCGGAGCGATCGCGGCGTTCACGAAGGGCGGAGAATGGCTCGATCAGTTGAGAGGATATATCGCCGAAAACAAAAGGATCCTTTACAGGTACGTTGAAGAGAATATCCCGGGCGTCAGGGTCGTCCGCGGAGAGGCGACGTATTTATGCTGGATCGATATATCCGCGATCGGACCGAGCAGGGAAGTCGCCGCTTTTATCAGGAAAGCAACGGGGTTGTATATCACCGCCGGCGCCGTGTACGGAAAAGGCGGGGATGGCTTCCTTCGCATCAATATCGCCTGCCCGAGACAGACGCTTCTTGACGGTCTGCAGAGACTGAAACAAGGGATCAACGCCTATATGGCAGGAAAAAACAGATGATACAGCCCTCACCGGGAAAATGAAAAAGCCCTTTTGTCTTTTTGCAAAAGGACTTTTTTTCACTGTTCGTTACCTCTTACATTCCGAAAATCCCGTGCGGGAGAAAGCGAAAGTGAAAAGTGAATAGTGAATAGTGAATAGTGAATAAGAAAAAATCCTGCGCTTGCGCACAGGATTTTTGGTGACCCGTAGCAGATTCGAACTGCTGTTACAGCCGTGAAAGGGCCGTGTCTTAACCTCTTGACCAACGGGCCGTTGGTAGCGGAAGTTGGACTTGAACCCACGACCTACCGGGTATGAACCGGTTGCTCTAGCCAACTGAGCTATTCCGCCATAGCGTGTTTATTTCGGATTGCTTGTGCATTATATCACAAAGATTTGCTTTTGTCAACCCCTTTTCTCAAAAAAATCCGAATTCCTCGGGCAAAATTGTGACGCCAAAGTAAATACTTTTTATCAGAGCATAAAAATAAGTTGACAAACGCGTCCGCTTGCGCTATAATATATTTTGTATTACTATATTGTAACAGCGAAGAGGGATCTTGAAATGCTTAAAAGTATGACGGGCTACGGCAGAGCGAGGGAAAGGATCGACAATTATGATATAACCGTCGAGATAAAAGCGGTCAACAACCGCACGCTCGACGTATCGGTAAAACTGCCGAGAGCCTACACGTTCGCCGAGGAAAGGATCAAGCCGCTGCTTCTTTCGTACGGTATCAACCGCGGAAAGCTTGACGTTTACGTAACAGTTGACGTGCCTGAAAACGAAGGCGCGGAGCTCACGCTTGACGCGGATTACGCCGGTCAGTACGTTGAGGCGCTCAGACGTCTGCGCGACGAATTCGGCTTGCCGGACGACATAACGACAATGAAGGTCGCCGAGAACAGGGACGTTTTCACCGTAACGAAAAAGGAAGACGATCTTGAAGCAGACTGGGAGAGGATAAAAACAGTCCTCGTCAAAGCCGCGGAAAAATTCGACGCGGCGAGAGCCGCCGAGGGCGCGCGCCTCGTGGCGGACGTAAAAACGAAGCTCGACACCGTGGCAGGGATCGTTGACGATATCGAATCCCGCGCGGGCGACGCCGTGAAGGAATACGAAACGAGGCTTTTGAAAAAGCTGAAGGAGACGCTTTCGGAAACCGGCGCCTCGGTCGACGAGAGCAGAGTCATAACCGAATGCGCTATCTTCGCCGACAGAGTGGCGACGGATGAGGAAACGGTCCGTCTGCGTTCTCACATAAAAGCGTTCCGTGACACGCTCGACGGCGACGGACCCGCCGGCAGAAATCTCGATTTTTGGTGTCAGGAAATGAACCGCGAGGCGAATACGACCGGCTCCAAGGCGCAGAACGCCGAGATCACCGCGGACGTCGTCGCGATCAAATGCGAGCTTGAAAAGATCAGAGAACAGATTCAGAACATAGAGTGAGGCGGCAATGAAATTCATCGGTATAGGTTACGGCAGCATGGTGTCGGGCGACAGGATCATAGCTGTCTGCTCGCCCGAATCGGCGCCCGTCAAACGCATGGTGAGCGACGCCAAGGACAGCGGAAGGCTCATCGACGTGACGTGCGGCAAAAAAACAAAGGCGGTCATAGTTACCGACAGCGATCATATAATCCTTTCGGCGCTTACCGCGGAGACGCTTTCCGAAAAGCTTGACGGAACGGAGGATGAAAAATGAAAAAAGGAACGGTATTCGTGCTGTCAGGTCCCGCCGGCTCCGGCAAAAGCACGGTGCGCGAGGCGCTTATGAAGCGCGGGCTGAATTTCCATTATTCGATCTCCGATACGACGCGCAAGCCGCGCGGCGGCGAGGTGGACGGCGTAGACTACGGCTTCGTCACACGCCAGCGGTTCGAGGAAGGGATCGCTCGCGGCGATTATTACGAGCACGCGATCTATACGGGTGAATACTACGGCACGCCCGTGTCACAGCTGACGCCTTATATCGAATCCGGCGTCAACGTCATACTCGAGATCGAGGTGAACGGCGCCATGCAGGTCAAAAAGAAGGACAAAAACGCCGTGCTCGTCATGCTTCTGCCGCCGTCTTATTCAAGTCTCGAAGCGCGTCTGCGCGGACGCGGTACGGAGACGGAGGAGAAGATCCTCAAAAGATTACAGCGCGCAAAAGAAGAAGTGCTTCTTTTCAACAAATACGATTATTTTCTGCTGAACGAGGACAACGGCGTCGACGCCTGCGTCCGTCAGCTTGAGATAATAGCGGAGGCTCAGTCCTTCAGAACGAAAAACTATCCGGATTTCACGACAAAATTCTTTAATACCTAAGGAGAAAGAAAATGATAAAACCTTCGATCGAAGAACTCACCAAAAACAACAAATACAACCGTTACGAGCTCGTTATAGCGACCTCCAAATGCGCTCATATCGTCACCGACGAATACGTCCGGCAGAGAGAGGAAGCCGAGAGGAAGATCACCGCGAAGGAGACGGACAAACCCCTCGCTTCCATGATCGACCCCGATCTGAGAGACGAAAAGGCTGTCAAGAACGCCATAAAGATGCTTTACGACGGAGAATACGGCATAGTTGAGGAAACGAGACCCAAATAATGAGGATAGCGACCGTAAAGCTGCTTTCGCTCCCGTACGACTGTGAAAACGGTTACGGATATCAGGCGGGCGACGACGCGTTTGTCGGCGCCTTCGTCTGTGTGCCGTTCGGCGCGGGAAACCGCGTCAGCGTCGGTGTGATAACCGCCGTGGAAGAGGACGCGGAGCCGGAGATCGCGTATAAAAGCGTCGATCACGTTTACGGGAGATTCTATTCGCTTACACCGGATATGCTCAGGCTCGTCGATTTCATAGCCGACACGACGCTGTGTTCCTTCGGCGACGCCGTAAGAGCCGTCTTTCCTACGGCGATACTCGGCACGCTCGACGAGGCGTACGAGGTAACGGACAAACCGCTGCCGTCGCTCAACGTAAAGGTAACGGCGGTATATAATATGATCGCCGGCGGGCTCAATACGCGCAGCCGTCTCGTAAAAGAGCTCGGCGCCGCCGTATCTGATGCCGTAAATTACCTTTGCAGAAACGGATATCTGATACGCAGAAGCCTTGCGAAGGATTCCGGCAACGATTCGTTTGTCAGCTACTATACTTTTCTGTCCGACCCGATGACGAAAAGCCCGGTAATGGCGGCGGCAGCCGCGTATCTGAAAGAAAACGGCAGGACGGAAAAAAACGTGCTCTCGGCGAAGACCGGGGTAACGACGGCGCAGCTGAAATCGCTCTGCGAAAAGGGAGCGCTGAAGGTCGAGCGGCTGCGAAGCTACAGGCTTCCTCCGGTCGAACCGGGTGACGCCGCCGAATACGAGCTTACCGATGAGCAGAAAAAAGCGTCAGACGAGCTGACGGAGCTTACACGTACCGGAAAACCGGAAGCGGCGCTTTTGTTCGGCGTGACCGGATCCGGAAAAACGCTTGTTATCAAGACCGTGTGCGACGCCGTCATCGCGTCGGGCAGGCAGGTCATAATGCTCGTGCCGGAAATAGCGCTGACGCCTCAGTCGCTTTCGGTCTTCGGATCGTTTTACGGCGACAGGATAGCGGTGCTCCATTCGGCGCTGTCGGAGGGCGAAAAGCTTGACGCATGGCGGCGTATACGCGCGGGAGAGGTCGATATGGTCATCGGCACGCGCTCCGCTTCGTTCGCACCCGTACCGAAGCTCGGACTTTTCGTGATCGACGAGGAGCAGGAAACGACTTATAAATCGGAATCCTCTCCGCGCTATCACGCGCGTGACGTCGCACGGTTCCGCTGCGCGTCGGATAACGCGCTTATGCTGCTCGCGTCGGCGACGCCGTCGGTCGAAAGCTTTTATAAAGCGAGTCAGGGCAAATACAGGCTCGTGAAGCTGTCCGGCAGATACGGTCAGGCAAAGCTGCCGGAGGTCGTTACAGCCGATCTGAGGCAGGATTACGCCGAGGGGATCACGGATCCGCTCGGAACGGAGCTGTGCCGGATGCTTAACGATAATTACAGACGCGGCGATCAGAGCATACTGTTCCTTAACCGCCGCGGCTACAGCAATTACGTTTCGTGTAAAATGTGCGGCGAGGCGATAATGTGTCCGAACTGCGACGTTTCGTTAACGTACCACAAGCAGAAGAACGCCTCCAAGGGCATACTTATGTGCCACTACTGCGGATACAGGATAAAGGAGCCCGACGCGTGCCCGAAATGCGGATCATCCCATATCGGAAGGATCGGATACGGTACGCAGAAAATAGACGAGCAGCTTGACGCGGCGGTCCCCGGCGCCGTCACCCTCAGACTCGACGCTGATACTACGACGACGAAAAACGCCTACGGCAGGATCCTTTCACAGTTCCGCCGTCACGAGGCGGATATCCTGCTCGGTACGCAGATGGTGACAAAGGGACACGATTTCCCGGACGTCACGCTCGTCGGCGTCGTGAACGCCGACACCAAGGACAACGCCCGGAAGC
>CACWOQ010000022.1 GCA_902762505.1 uncultured Ruminococcus sp.
GATAGGTGAAAAATACTATCTGTACGCGGTCACCGCTTACAACGTAGACGGCGTTCGCCGTTACGACGTAACGGATCCGACAAAGATCACGCTCGACACCTCGTTCGCGAATAACGGCGTTATGGATTACAGCGCCGTGACCGGCGGCGAGAAGGATCCGAGCTATATAGCGGTCGACACCGACGGTTATATCTACCTCACCTACCTGAAGACCGGAGACGGCAAGGGCAGCCACGTCGGCAAGATCTCCGCTGACGGCAAGTCCCTCGTTAAGGAAGCGGAAGTAACACAGGCTTACGGTATCTGCGAGGCGGGCGATTACGTTTTCGCGGCGTCCTACAACAAAGCAGATTCCTGCGTAAAGGTGCTTAAGAAAGCCGACCTGTCCGAGGTCGCAACGCTCAAATACGCGGCTCAGGCGAACAACCTGTCCGACGTTGCGTTCGGCGGCGATACGCTGTTCGTGGGCGACCACGGCAACAACACCGAAATCGGCGGCGCTTACTACAAGGCAGCCATCAAGCTTACCGAAGAGGCTCCCGTAACTGACGCTCCCGCGACGGACGCTCCCGCGACCGACGCTCCGACGACCGACGCTCCTTCCCAGCCCGGTAACCCCGACACGTCCGACGCTGTTGTCATAGCGATAGCCGCTGTCGCGTGCGTAGCGCTGGCAGGCGCCGTGATCTCGAAGAAGATCAAATAAACAAAAATACGAAAACACAACGTCCGGGGGACGCCTGCGGAAACGCAGACGCCCCGGATTTTTTTGCCCCGTTTCGGCAGCCTCGGGAAGTATTTTTGCCGAAATGATAAGAAAAACATTGACATTTTCCGCCCGTATGGTATAATAATACGGTGAAAAATGACGCAGAAAACAAAAAATCGTGAAAGTGAAGGATCCGTGACAGATCTTTAAGTCGCGGACCGGCAGGGAGGTATTATGTTAAAAAGGATAACAGCGGCGGCGCTCGCGTTTTTACTGTCCGTGTTGCTGATCGGCTGCGGATCGGACGGCCGGTCGGGCGCCGGAAACGGCACGTGGGTCAGCGATGACGGCGTGATCACAATAATAACGGATAAAAAAACGCCGGATACGGCTCAATGCACAGTAAAGGACGGCGATGCAAAGCTTGAATATACGGTGATCCTGAAGCGGGCGTTTTTCAAAGCAGTCGCAGATCCGGAGAATGAAAACGATATAGCCTTCGCCGGCAAATACCATATAAACCGGAGCGCAAAAAACTTCACGGTCGAGATCCTGCAGGTCTCCGACGGCGTACCGCTTGAAACAAAAACCTACGAGCTCCATCTTAAATAAAGGATCGTGAAGAATATGAAATACGACAGCAAAAAGGCAATGAGCCCGGTATGGAGCGGAAATACCGTTTATAACGAGACCGTATGGCCCGTGGATCTTGACGGAGGAGAGCTTTTGATACCGCTTTTGTACCGCGCAAAGCGGATACTTTCCGTTACGGACACGTCGCTTCAGAACGAATACGCGGAGGGCGCGGATTACGAGCTTTGTGACGGGAAAATACTGATAAAGCGCGGCGGAAGGATAGATATAACCCCGCGTAATGAGTTTTTCCTCGACCGGATCCAGGAGGACAGCCCGTTCAAGATAGCCGCGGAAGGCGGCGGCTGGCTCTTTTTCGGAGAGGGCGACCGGATCACAAAAAGGCAGATCGCCGTCACGTACGAGCATGAGGACGAATGGGACGGCTTCGTCCCGTCGCCTGCCCGCGGGCTCACGCGCACACGCGGGCTGATCGCCGCCAAAGCTCCGGTCTCCGTCGCGTTCTTCGGCGACAGTATCACGTACGGATGCAATTCGTCCGGAATGAAGGATATAATGGTGCCGCCTTACGCGCCGATATTCCCGCGCGCCGTTGCCGATTTCATAGCCGGGACCGGATGTGAGACCGGATATATAAACCGCGCCGTCGGCGGCATGGACAGCCGTTGGGGAGCGGAGAACATGACGCCGCTTTTCGGCGGCGACAAATTCGATCTTATGGTCATAGCGTTCGGCATGAACGACGGAGCGATAGAAGGCTTTGAGGAAAATATCGTGAAAATGATAGAGGACGCGCTGATAATAAACCCCGACGCGGAGTTCCTTCTCGTTTCGACGACGCTGCCTCATAAGCTCGCCGCGGGTTTCTACCGTCAGCAGTATATTCAGCAGGGCGTGCTTGAGCGCATATGCGGCAGATACGGCGGCAAAACGGCGCTCGTCCCGATGACGGACGTCCATCTGTCGCTTTTACGGAAAAAGAGATTCTTTGATATGACGGGGAACAACGTAAATCACCCGAACGACTTTTTGTCCGCGATATACGCGCAGACGATACTGCGTGTTCTCGGACTGATTTAACGGAGAAATACGATGAAAGCATACGAAAGACTTATAAAATACGCGAAAATACACACCGCAAGCTCGGAGGAGGGCACGGAAACGCCGTCGACGCGCCGCCAGTTCGATCTCGCAAACGTCCTCTGCGGCGAGATGAAGGAGATCGGCGTCGGCGACGTTTGCGTCGACGGACACTGCTACGTATACGGCAGGATCCCGGCGACGCCGGGATACGAGAACGTGACCCCGATAGGATTTATCGCACACCTCGATACGGTTCCGGACTTTTCGGGCGAGAACGTCGATCCGAGGATCGTGGAAAACTACGACGGAGGACCCGTCGCGCTCGGAGACAGCGGAAGAGTGCTCGATCCGGCTGATTTCCCGCATCTTAAAACGCTCGCCGGCAAAACTCTGATCGTAACGGACGGAAGAACGGTACTCGGAGCCGACGACAAGGCCGGCGTCGCCGAAATAATGACCGCGGCTGAAAGGCTTATAAATGAAAAAATACCGCACGGACCGGTAAGTATCGCGTTCTGTCCCGACGAGGAGATCGGACACGGAGCCGCGCTGCTCGATCTCGGCAGGTTCGGCGCCGAGCTCGGATATACCGTCGACGGCGGCGCGCTGTGCGATATAGAATATGAGAATTTCAACGCCGCCGGCGCAGAGGTCGCGTTCAGAGGCTTCAACGTGCACCCGGGATCGGCGAAAAATACGATGATAAACGCCGCAAAGCTCGCGATGGAGTTTGATTCAATGCTTCCTTCGGCGGACGTCCCGTCCATGACCGAGGGATACGAGGGCTTCTTCCATTTGACGGAGATGAGCGGAAACGTGGAATCCGCAAAGCTGTCGTATATAATCCGCGACCACAGCGCGGAAACGTTCTCGGCACGGAAAAAATGTATGGAGCATATCGCGAAAACGCTGAACGAACGGTACGGCGAAGGTACGGTCACGCTCACGCTTAAGGATCAGTACAGAAATATGATCGAAATGGTCAAGCCGAGATTCGAGGTGGTCGAAAAAGCGTTCTCAGCCGCAAAAGCCTGCGGCATGACGCCGACAGCGTCGCCCATACGCGGCGGCACCGACGGCGCTCAGCTCTCCTTCCGCGGCCTGCCGTGCCCCAACCTCCCCACCGGAAGCTACGGACACCACGGTCCCTACGAGCACGCCGTGGTCGAACAGATGGACCGCTGCACGGACCTCATCGTGCAGATAGTAAAGGAATTCGCCGCAGAATAACCCCGGCACTCCCCGTCATCCTGAGCGCAGCGAAGGATCTCCCCAAAACAAAAGAAATCCGCCCGGTCCCGCCCGGGCGCATTTTTATTCCCGTCTTCAAAAAAACGGAGAATGATAAAAAAATCCGCAATTTTTCTTTATTTTATTCGCCGCGCTTATTGACAACGGCGCTTTTTTGCATTATACTGTACTCAGTATAATTGTATTTGTGCGCAGAATTTCAAAATGAGGATAATATGCAATTTCTGATCGACATTGCCGTTTTTTCTGTTTCAGTAATAGATCGGATCCGTTTTTTGAAATTCTGATTTAAAACTTACGAGGTGATGCTTTTTGATCAGTAAACTGATAATGTGGACTGAAGAGATCGGTATAAATAATATCATTTACTGGGCATTTATGGGAATTGCTTTTGTGACGGCGTTTATCTACAATATCCTAAATAGCAAACATTTTAATTTGCCATACTCCAAAACAATCTTTTTGACATTGATAGGATTTGCAGTATCGTACGTATGGATGTGCTTTGTGACATGGGTTGATACGGGATTCAAGGAGTGGGGCGGAATAAATATTGTGAGAATATTCGTCTGGGTCCCGTTAATAATATGGCCGCTATGCAAACTGTTTAAGGTCGATTGGAAAACATGGCTTGATTTTGCCGGACCATCAACACTTTGTCTTATCCAAGGGATAGCGCATTTTGGATGTGCTTTTGCGGGTTGCTGTCATGGTTATGAAATGAAACATGGTTTATATAATCCACAATTGCATTATGGTACTTTCCCGATACAGTTTATCGAAGCTTTTGTTGCTTTGTCAATTGCGATCTTTTTATTCATCCGACACAAAAAACGTAATTATAAGGTTGACGGATCGACTTATTCACTGATGCTGATCTTATTTGGATCAACGAGGTTTATACTCGAGTTTTTCCGCGACAACAACAAAGTTTTCCTCGGCTTGTCTGACCTTGCGCTTCATGCATTGTTTATGACAATCGTAGGCATATCGGTTTATACGGCAATTATAGCTAAAGAAAATGAAAAAAAGAATAAGAAAAAACGCAGAATAGCATGAATATCTATAGTAAGGAGATAAAAATGATAAAAGACATTCTTAAACGGCTAACATCACTTTTGCTTGTGGCTTTTATGATAATACCCATAGTTCCAATTGCAAATGCGATGGACGAAAGCATAATAGTTGCAGAACCGACGAAGCAAGTGGTTCCTGATGTTGTTTATGCAAATGGCGATGATCCTCTGTTAGGAGCTGCAACAGTGACAACGGGTGGAGATGCGTCATTGTATGTTGATATAAATTCAACATTTACACCTTCCGGATATTCAACCAGAACTACAGGAGAAAATGCTTATACAACCGCACCGGGAAATGATTTCTCCTATCATACGTCCAGAAATGGATCTACCAGTAACAGTTATGTGATAACTCCGACAAATGATCTTTCATGGTCAACAAATAGCGGCAGCACTGGCATTACAGGAACTCTTTCCGATACTGCTGTAAGCGACTATAAAGATTGTGGTGAAAACGGTGCGCTCTGCGCTAAAGTGAATTCAAAAGTGCTTCAAATTCATGCATTGTCTGATATAAATGTCACATTTGATTTTTCATCAAATCTGACAATCGATAAATCTGATGGGCAGGGAAACATAATGGAAGGCGTCTATACTTTAAAGACGGCTTCTGACAGTCCGGCAATCGCTCAGATCAAAGCCGGTACAGCACGTTCAAATACTGCTAAAACCGATCTTTCAAAGACAGTAAGCGCAACGGGCAGTGTATCGGAATCTATCCAGCAGGGCGAATACCTGTATGTGTATTTTTACGGTTTCTTCAACAATCAAAGCAGCAGTGACGTGGATACTACAAAATACACCTATACTGCGAGTGTAACGAATTTTGAAATAACTCCGGTAACCCAGAGCTATTCTCTGACTGTCGGCAACAGCGACTGTGCCGACCATCTCGTTGGCGGCGGAAAGATCAATGTTAACGGAACCGCCGTTACGATACCTTCCGCAGGAACTGCAACGGGTCTTACCGATGCGCTCAGCGGAACGTCCGTAGTCCTGTCATTGAATACGGTCCCAAGCGGTTATTTCCATATCGGCTGGCGTGTTGACGGTACTGACTGTTTTCAGAAGACTTGCGAGTTTACCCTTGATTCAAACAAAACAGCGTATGCGCTTTTGATCCCGCAGGTCACGGTGACTATGGGAAGCAGCGGATACACCAACGCATCATATTCATATAAAACTTATTCGGGAACTACCGTAAACGCGGCGGATCAGTATATAGCCCGCAACTCTTCTGCGACTGCCTATTATAAAACACTGAATGAAGCATTTAGCGCCAACAGCGTCGTAGTGCTTTTAGGAAATATAGTTTTAGACGGCGATTTTACGATACCGAGTGGAAAAACGCTTTCTGTTCAGCGCGACTGGACGGACCCGGCGACATCTGCTCTTCAGCGGTTGGCTGAGAGCGCTGGTACCAGTATTTTTGCTAAGGCAACGATCAACGGAACAGTTACGGTTCAGGGAAATCTTGTCGCAAGCGGTGTTCAAGGAACAAGGGATGGTGTGAACGGACGTGCGACCGGCGGAGTCGGACACTTGATCATCAACGGTACTGTGAACGTCACATCCGGAGGCGCTGTTTGCGCTTACGGTATGATAACAGGCAGTGGTCAGATCAACGTCGCGTCCGGCGGTAAAGTTTACGAGCTGATGGAAATACGCGACATGCGTTCTATTTATGTGATGCCTGACGTCGTTTCGGGCGGAGCATTTCCGGTTAATCATTATTTTGTTAAGACAAACGAAGTTACTACGACGTATAGTCAAGGTTCAAACCTTATTGGTTGTTACTGTGTTTCTGTCAGCGGACAGGCAGGAAACGGTGAAGCTCCGATCATTGGATCATACAGTAGCAATGCTTCCAACCAGTCGCTGTTTATGATCAGCAGCGGAAGCATTACGAAGTGCTTCAGCTCTGCCAGCCCTTACAACAACAAGATAATTTTCCGCGCTGAAAACGGAAGCGTTATCAGAACCGGAAAATTCTCTGTTACCATCTCTGGATCTACGCTTGACACAAGTAACTTCGTGTTGCCATTGAACTATTGCTATGCAATCGAAATAATGAACGGTGGCAGTATGAAGCTTGATTACGACTATAAACTGCTTCCCGGAGCTTTGATCAATGTTAAAGAAGGCGGAACGCTGACTATTGCAAGCGGAAAAAAGCTTATTCTCTACAGAGCAAATGATTATGGATTTCCGGCAATGTCAGGCTTCTCTGCAACAGCGTATCCGACAGCATTTACCAAACCTTCCGGATTGAGTTATCCGTCAAATACGGCTGCAAATGTTGGAAGTGCAAAACTTAATGTTGACGGTACTTTAAATGTTGAAGGTGAATTATATGTCACCAACCAGTTGACAAATGCAACGTCATATTCTAATGGTTATAACTATCTTACCGGAGAGGGTACGATAAATATAACCGGAACGCTTTCAAACGGAACCATAAAAGAATGGAAACAACCTGACAGCCAAACTGCTAATTCGGTTAATGTCGCATATGTTCCGATCAAAGGAAACATGGATGCGGATGCAACGACAGATGGTGGACAAACAGGCTACGAATCTCTTACAAAGAAAACGTGGTACGGTCATAAGAATTCATCTGGTGTGTATTATTGGGATAACACAGAGCAGACTACAAACACGTACACTGTAATCTGGAAGAACGAAGATGGCACAGTCCTCGAGACAGACGAAAACGTTCCAGTAGGCACGATTCCGACGTTTGACGGCGAGACGCCGAGCAAAGAGGCGACTGTTCAGAACACGTACGCGTTCAACGGATGGTCTCCTGCGATCGGACCGGTCGAAGGCGATCAGGTCTATACAGCCACGTATAAGGAAACCGTTCGGAAGTACAGAATAGTATTCTGGAATGAAGACGGATCGGAAGAATTCTACAATGCCGATTATGCGTACGGCGTTACGCCGGTATGCAACGGAACTCCGTCTAAGAGTCCGACAGCCGGTTATACGTATGAGTTTGCCGGATGGGCATCTGAGGCAGGCGGCGACGTTATTGATCCGCTGCCGACTGTTGAAGGTGATGCGTCATATTACGCAGTATTCACGGCAACCCCGATAGAGTATACCGTTAAATGGAGCATAAACGGCGTAATACAGGAAGAAACGTATACGTATAACGCAATTCCCGAATATAAAGGCTCCGAACCTGTAAAAGAAGCCGACAACACTTACAGATACACTTTTGCCGGATGGTCAAAGAGCAGCAACGGCGCCGTGTTGGACGCGCTTGATCCGGTCACTAAGAACGTCACATACTACGCTGTATTCACAAAAGAAAAGATCGAATACACCGTGGCATTCGTAAATCACGACGGAACAGAGCTGCAATCCGGAACCTACAGTTATAACGATCAGGTGTACTATGTTGAGCCTGAACCTCAGCGCGACGGTGACGCACAGTATTCATATACGTTTACCGGGTGGAGCGACGGATCGAATTTCTATTCCAAGGACGGAGATCTGCCTCGTGTTACCGCAAATACGACGTATACCGCTCAGTTTGAGCGTACGCTCAATAAGTATACCGTAACCTGGATCGGCGCCGACGGAAATACGCTGAAGACCGAAGAGGTTGAATACGGAACAGTGCCGGTTTATACGGGCGAAGAACCTGCCAAGCAGTCCGACTGGCAGTACGATTACGTATTTGACGGATGGGATCCCGAAATAGTCTCTGTCACAGGCGACGCCGTGTATACGGCAAAGTTCAAAGCTGTCCTGAGAGGCAATATCGTATACGGCGTAAGACCGGTTCTTGACGGCATACTCAGCCTGAAGTTCTATATAGTACCGGCTGAAAGTGCAAAGGCAGCAAAACTCACATATACTTATACTTACGGATCTGAAGAGATAACCAAAGTTGAGGAATTTGACCTCACGGACGGCAGTTTGTTTGACAACTCGACAGGATGCGTTGTGCTCAGATATACGAACATCCAGTCCGGATGCATAGCGCGCGACGTCGTACTTACGATATACGATGAGAACGGGGAAGAGCAGGAAATACTCAGCCGCCTCGACCCGACGTTCAGAGATACGTCGTATTCATATTGCGTCGCCGACTGGTCCAGATCCATTATCGCGCAGTACGGAGATGATGAATCGAAGAAAAACACGGTAGAACTTGCAAAAGCCATAATCAACTACGGTTACTATTCCGCCGAGTATTTCAAACTCAGATTTGACGGCGATTATACGAACGCGGAAAGCGGCTTTTACGGAGATCTCACGGAAAGCGATATAAGCGTATTGAACGCGCACGCCGGTATAAAAGACGCAAACTCTGCCGACGTTGGATTGCTCGGATGCAGAGTTATCCTCGAAGGCGCGACCACGCTCAGAGTATATTTTAAAAATCCGGTAGAATCGGCGACGGTTGACGGACAAGCTTGCGAGGTCATACCCAAGGATAACATGTACTACGTGGAGCTCGTCAATATCGCGTCACCTAATCTTGACAAAACTCACACGTTTAAGGTCAGTTATAACGGTTCGGAATATACGTTTGAGTATTCCGTACTCAGTTGGGTGAATTCGATGATAAGCAGCAGCTCAACGAAGCAGGAAACGTACGATCTCGCCAAAGCGATTTACCTGTACTGGAAAGCAGCGAGCGCGTACTTTGCACAATAATTACAAAGATCGACCGAAAGAGGACAGAAAATGAAAAAAATTTATAAAGAAGCAACGATCGAAATAATAGATCTCGATAAGAAAGAAATACTTACCCAATCCGGCGGCACAGAGCCGTTTGAGCCCATAGAGTTCGGTTGATACAAAAACAGTCCGCTGCCGGAAATACTCCGGCAGCGGAGAGCGGCATATGATTTGAAGCGGTTAGATTTGAAAAATAATTCAAATTTTACCATGCTCAAGTCATACTAATTGTAGTAAAAATACTATAATTTGGGCGAAAATCAAACATGTGTCAATGCATTCATAAAAAATACATATAAAGTTTCTGTGCTGTAAATTGAAAATCAGACGCTGACGATGTATAATTTCACAGAGCATAGGTGAAAAAGGCTCTTTTTGCCGTTTTACGGAATTATCTGCCGAAGCTCTTTGAGTCCACGGCTGCCGCGTTTACGCGGGACCGCACGTGATCCTCGAAAGGAACATTTGATGAAGGAAAAACAGCAGGCTGACGTTAAGACCGAGGAAAAGTCGACGACGGGGCACAAGATACTGACGATCGTCGGTATTGTGATATGCGTTATTCTCGTACCCATCCTCGCAATGAACGTCACCATGATTATCAAAGGTCTTGTCAATAAAGACGAAGTGCCTACGATAGGCGGCTACGCGCCGCTGATAGTTCTGACAGACTCCATGAACCCTCCGACGACCGCCGAATTCGATCCGATGTATCCTATCGACATGACGTTCAACGAGACGGTAAAGGAAGGCTTGAAGGCGCAGACCGAAACGATCTATATAAATAGAACAGATAAAATAAATACGATCGAAGTTACGATAAAAGACGACGTGCAGAAGACGAAAAAGATCGCCAGCGGCGACCTGATCATAATCAAAAGCGCCAAACCGGAGGACGTGAAGATCGGCGACGTTATCTCGTTCTATGACCCGGAATCGGGCGGCACCGCCGTCGTAACGCACAGAGTCATAGCGCTTGAAGTGGATGAAAAGACCGGGGCGCTCGTATCGTTCCGCACCCGCGGCGACAACAACAACACGGCAGACCTTGTAAGCATCCCCGCGAAAAACCTCGTAGGCATATGGACCGGTAAAGTGATAGGCGGCGCCGGTTCCGTCGCGATGTTTCTGCAGTCGACGCCCGGACTTATCCTGTGCATCGCAGTACCGATAGTGCTCCTTGTGGGTTATGAGGTGCTCCGCCGCAGGAAATACGATCAGTCGAAGAAGAAAGATACCGACGCGCTGCTCAAAGAGCTTGAAGAACTGAGAAAGCTCAAGGAGCAGAAGGAAACTCTTGAACAGCAGAGCGCGGATGAAGACAAAACCGAATGATGATCCCGCATACGGGGGAAGATCAGCGGTCGCATCGGCTTCAGTTGTGTTCTGTATAACAAAAATCGTTATTCTTTCCCGGAAGCCACACCGGGGATGGATATAAAATGCCGCGGCATTCTCCGCGAATGGGCAATAACGCGTTTCGCGGATGCCCGGTAATAGTCATTCCCCGGAATGGGGGAGAATAAAAATCATGCCGTAATTACGGCAAATAATCGAAAGGAGTTTTTCTCTATGAAGAAGAACAAAATGATGAGAATTGCTTCCATTCTTATGGTTGCGACTCTTATAACCACCTGCGCCATCTCCGGCACGTTCGCAAAATACGTGACCAAGGCTGAAGGCTCTGACAGTGCTCGCGTTGCTAAGTGGGGCATAGTTCTCAATCTCAACGCTGGCGAAGTTTTCGCAAAAGAATATGATCTTTCCAAAGCTCATCAGGATGAGGGTGCTGCTGCTTATACAGGACTCGCTGTTAAGGCTGAAGAAAAAGTTGTAGCTCCCGGCACCAGCTCCGAGGAAGTCGGTAAAACCATAACCGCAAGTGTAAAAGGCACCCCTGAGGTTGCTACCCACTATGAAATAAAGATAGCCGATATCAAAGACGTCGTTCTTCCCAAGGGCACTTATACCGATTACACGGAGCTTGTAAAGGGTGACAGCAAATACGACTACACCAAAACATTTACTCTTGACAAGTCTTACGCTCCCGTCGTTTGGGATCTTACTATCGGTACGGTTTCCGTAAAAGCGAAATCGCTGACTGAAGTTCTCGACAGAGCGAATGAGATCGCCGGTAAGCTTGCCGGTCTCGGCGCCGTTTCCGTTAACGCCGGAGATGACAGCATAACCATTGCGATGGATGTAGAACCCGGCACGGAAATGAATCTCAATTTTGAGCTTGCATGGGCTTGGGCATTTGAAGGAAACGATCAGGCTGATACCTACCTCGGCAATATAGCTGCCGGTGAGGTTGAAGCTCCCGATGGTGCTTCTACCGAAGTTTCTGCTACCGTTTCTGTCCTTGCTGTTCAGATCGACTAATTCGTACATAAACGTATAAATAAACGATCTTGTATGACCGGTGTCCCCGCCCTTAGTGGCGGGGCGGGGACGCTCCGGTATCTGTTTTAACTCTCACCTGCGCACACAAGCCTTTGTATGCGGATGTCAGAGCTGAAACGTCTCTGAAAAAGATTCCCGGATTTAAAAAAAGAAGCCGGGGATCGAACAAAAAAAATACGAAAAAACAAAACGGGAGGAAAGTCCTCTCGGTAAATTGCGTTTACGGTTATACGCAACAAACAATCTTGAAAACAATACAATCACAGTATAAAGGAGTTCCCGGCATGAACGAATACGCATCGCTTAGAAGCAAAAAGAATACAGGTTCCGTCCTCTGGATAACAATAGCTATACTGATAGTTCTTGAATTCTGCGCGCTTGCAATGCTGGGCGCTCAGATCATGACGTACACGTCCATACCTCAAAGGAACTATATATCGCTGACGGAGGCTTCGGATCACACACAGCTCGAGGTGATTAAAAAAGCCGAGGCCGAGGTGCATGAAAAGCTTTCTCCGCTCACGCCCGCTCTGACCGGCAAAGCGGCTGCGGCTGTCAGCCCCGTTGCGGCGGCTGTCACCGGCACGGGCTTCTCCGTGTACGACAAGGACGTCGTATGGAGCACTCACACCGACGTTGAGATATTCAAAATCGCGTACGACAACAACGGTGATCTCGTCTACACCGTAAACAGCTTCAACAACAAAGACAAGTTGATCGCCCCCGGAACTGAGAACACCTACTGGTTCACGCTCAAAAACAGCGGTCCCGTCGCGTTGGACTACACGCTTTACGTTGACGCGTACTTCAAGAATACCGATTATATCATCCCGGTCGAGGCGAAGATGTTCGACTACACGGGCAAATACCTTTGCGGCTCCGCCGACGAGTGGCGCCCCGTTCTCGAGCTTGATCCGATAGAAGAATCCGGCGTGCTCGGCGCCGACAAGATCGCCGACTACACGCTGCAATGGCAGTGGCCGTTCGAGCGTGAGGATGAAAACGGCGAAATAGACGCAAACGATGAATTCGATACGATGCTCGGCAACCTTGCCGCCGACGGCGAGAGCCTTGAGCTTCATATAATAATCCGCACGATGGCTGAGGTGGACGAAGTACCTGATACCACCGGCGGTGAAGAGCCTCCCAAGACCGGTGAGTTCGGATATATCCCCGTACTTGCGGTCGTCGCGCTGCTCGCGCTCGTTATGATAATAGTGCTCGCGGCAGGCAGAAGAAAGGCAAAGTGGGCATAAAGCAGCAATGAAAGCCGGCAGAGTGGTTCTTCGGGCGCTTCTGATAATCGTCATAAGCGTTACGATAGGTTTGACGGTCTATACCTGGAACGCGCGACGGATGTTCCACAACGAGCTGCCGATGCCGTTCGGCGTCGGCGCCGCGGTCGTGCTGACCGGCAGTATGGAACCGACGCTCAACGTAAACGATCTTGTCGTCGTGAAGACGGCGGATGACTATGAGATCGGTGATATCGTAGTTTTCCAGCAGGGGAACGATCTGATAATACACAGGATCATAGATAAAAACGTTGAGGAAAAGAGAATAGTCACCAAGGGAGACGCGAACAACGTTGACGACGGCAGCATACCGTTATCCGCCGTCAAAGGAAAGCTCAGTTTCTCGGTGCCGTTCGTCGGACTGGCGGTCAAAGCGCTGAAAAGCGTGCCCGGCATAATAATCGTGCTCGGTACGTCCGCCGCTCTGATGATATTATCGTGGAAGAACGAACGAAAAGAGTCGGAAAAGGATCTTGACGCAATAAGAGCCGAGATCGCAAAACTCAAAGGACAGACAGACACAACGCCTGAATCGATCGAGGAACAGATAAGAAAACTGAAAAAAGAACTCGGTCAAACAGCAGAAAATACGCAAAACAGAGGAGAACAGCATGGAAATGAAAAAGAATAGAAGGATCAATATACCGATGCGTATAGCAAGTATTTTGCTGTGCCTCGTGCTATTTTCAGTGTATATGACGTCCGGAATGCTGGCGAAGTATACAACGGGCGGCAGCGGAAAGGATCAGGGCCGCGTGGCTAAATTCTCGGTCAGCGCTGCCGCGGATAACGCGAATTATGAATTCAAACAGAGCGATAAAGCGACAGAACAGGTCAAATCATACACGGTCACGGTAAACAACCCGTCCGAGGTCGCCGTCAGATATACGGTGCAGCTGCAGTTCGATGAAGCGGTGCCGGCTTATCTGATTATAAAGCGCGGCGATACACCCGGCACTCCGGTTACGGTCGACGGTAAGATCGTCGAGCTGCAGGGCGGTACGCTCGCACCGAAAGGGACCGGGACGGATACGATAAGCTTCAGTATAGATTACAATAAATTCGTGCAAAGCAACTCCGGCCACGAAGTAACGCTCAATTTCAGCGCCGCTGTTAAATTCATTCAGATAGACTAAGGAGGACGGGACGTGTTTAATAAGAAATTTTCCAAACGTGAAAAAATCACGCTGATATCACTGCTTCTCGTTCTGCTGACGGCTACGGCGATAATCGCCGGTACGGTCGCCGCGAAGTATATCACGGAAAAGCGTATGCCGGGAAGTATAAAGGTCTCGGTCGAGCTTGCAAAGGACATTGTAATGTTTGAGCATGAGGTGACAAGGACGGACGACGGCAACTACGTGACCGGAGCCACGGAGGTCACCGGAAATACTTACAAGCTGATGCCCGGCGTCGATATCCCGAAGGATCCGACGGTCAGGATCATAGGCTACACGGGTCTGCCCGCGTACGTATACGTCGAGGTCGTCGGCGAGCCTACGAAAAACGTAAGCTTCGCAATTGACGACGACTGGGCGCCGCTCATGGACGGAGAAACTCAGGTGAAAGGACCGAAAGACGGAAAGGTCTATTACAGAGTGCTTAAAGCAGCCAATAATGAGACGGGATTCCCCAAGAACGTCGAAATAAACGTCCTGAAGGAACAAAAGGTCACCGTTTCACAGTGGGTCGAAAGAAATACGGACCTTAAAATAGAATTCTACGCGTACGTCGCCGAAAAAACGGGCAATGCCGACGCAAAGACGGTTTTTGCGAATTTCGCCGCAACACCGTCCGCAGGTAACTGAAAGGAGGACTAATTCATGAAAATCACTAAATTCAAACGGGCTCTGTCCGTCCTCCTCGTCGCGGTCATGGTCCTCTCGGCCCTGCCGCTCAACACGATAAGCCTTGACGGTAACGGAACAAAGGTATCTACTAACGGTATTATCGACGATTGGCTTGCGTGGTTAAGAAACTGGATATGGGAGCATAATCCCGAAAGCAGACAGCCGATAACCGTTACGGATAACGGCGTATCACTTACCGGAACCGCGATCAGACCGGATTCAAAGCTTGAAGCCGGCAGCGTTGCTGATCCGTTTGCGGATGACGATGAATCTCCGCTGCCCGGCGGCGGTCGTTTCGTTGCTCTGTATGATATTATACTGAAAAAGTATGACGGCACGCTGTATCAGCCGGAGTCAGCCGTCGACATGACGATAGACAACGTAAAAGCAAACGCAGATCATGACCTGCGAGTTTTCCACATTCTTGAAGATGAAGCCGCTATCATGGCGGGTATCGCTGACGGCACAGCCGTACCGGTCGACGACCCCGCTTTTGTCCGCGCGTTCAAGAATCAGGCAAGAGCCGCGCAGAATATAACGAACCGTGACGACGTCGTTTTTGTTGAAATATTCACAACGCAGAACGGCAGACTCACACGTAAGACAAATTCCGACGGAACCGTCGCGTTCTCGTTCGAAGCTACTTCGTTTTCCATATACGCCGTTGTCGATATGGAAGACGATGAATCCGTAGCTCGCGCAAGGATCATTTTCGAGGATGCAAATGGCAACCCCTATACTTTCCTGAACAATAACGGCGCTACTGTGGACAACCAGATAGTCCGCACCGGATCGTTCCTTGAAGATGTCGGAATGCCTACTGATATAGACGTTGATACCCAGACGTTTCAGGGATGGTATATTTATGATAAAGCTAACGCTAGATATACGTCTTATCAGCTCCGTTTCGGCAGCACAAACACGTGGACTGTTGAATATGACGAAAACAATAAATCAATAACCTCAAACACGGCGACTGTTACATCGCACGATATGACAAACGACGAGGCTACAGCCTTTTATGCACGTCCTTATTACGGTGAAGTCAAATATCTGTCGTTTTATAATGACTGCGAAGGCTCTGTCATTCTGACCCGTGTACAGGTAATTAGCGGAACGTCGTACGATATTTCCACACATCAAGCCGTGCCGCCGGACGCGATACAGAAGGAAGACGGGACATGGGAACCCGTTTCGTACGTTTTTGTCGGCTGGAGTGAAGAATCCGGCGAGAATGACGATAACAGAACAGCAATTACAAATACAACAGTTACCGTCAACGGTGACAAGTCCTATTATCCTATTTTCAAACAGGGTCATTGGGTAAGCTTCTCTTCGGCTCCAGCGGGAAGCGGTGCAACATATATCCCGGCGAAGATTGTTCTCAGCACGCAAACCTCTGCAGCGGCGCGACCGACAACAATTCCTACGTGGAAGGGTCATACTTTTGTCGGCTGGTTTACAACCCCTGAAACTTATGATCCTGATAATGCGAATTACAGAAACGCAGACGGAACGATCAATACCGCTTACAACGGTTATATGTCTACTAATGAAAGTTCAAACGGCGCATACGGTTTTAATGAAAGTCTCGACGACGATATAACCTTGTATGCCCACTGGAACGCCGGTACAGCCAACGTGACTGTTGTTAAATGGCAGCAGGTCGTAACCGACAACAAGAACGCCGCCACGCCTACAAAGGAGCAGATGTCGGCGGAAGGATATGCCGCAAACACCGGTTTGAAGCATTACGAATACGCCGGTCAGCAGAACCTGAACGAAACTGTCAACAGCATTCTCAGAAATAATGACGGCGATATTGTCATTCCGGTGGGCTTTGGATTGAACGGCACATTGAGTGATTCTCAGGTCGTTGTAATGGATGACGGTACGGCGGTACTGAATCTGTACTTTGACCGTAAGTTAATCACACTGAATTTCGACCGGGATATTGAGGTTCATACTGTAGCGACCGGAACATCCGGCACGCAGTACGGTCTTGTTAACGGCGAATACGTTCGCATAACCTGGAACGGGACAAACTGGGTCTATACCACGACAGAACAGGTTACGGAATACGTCAATTATACGGGTACGAGATACAACACAACCACAAGCAATAATACTAATCCGCAACAGTATGGAGTATATAACAACCAAGTTGTTCAATTGTATTATCATCCACGCAATAATTATGGACAGTATCACTGGTCGAGGAATCAGACTCACTCGTGGGGTGATGGATTTGATGATACTCGATATGTACAGAATGCAAACGGTACATACGGTTTCGTGAACGGTAGTATGGTTCAGCTGGTTAACGGTCAGTACCAGACCACGACCACACAGACCACCGAGCATATCTATGAAGGCACGCGTTATGTTGAAGGCACCACCCGCTCATTCACCGGTCTTTACGGACAAACTCTTGCACAGAACGGATATGCATGGCCTTCAAATATCGGTTGGGAATATGAAGGTTATAACCAAAACAATAACGGTACATGGTCAGGACCTGACACGTACCAGATGTCATATCTCGGTCAGTTTGTTATTCCGACAAACAGGTTTAAAGGCGCAAACGATACTGTAACCACTATAAATTTTTCGAGTCGTTATGCATCAAGTACTATATATTACTATGTACAGAATGCCGACGGTTCATGGCCCGGCGAAGGAGAGTACATTGACGCAGGTTTGACGGCTGCTGGTACCATTCAGATAGCAGAGAAGTTTGACGGCTTCACCATGGACGCCTATGAATACAATAACAACGGGCGCGGCGCGGAATATACGGCAAATAATGCGAGTTGGACGCGTGTTTCACCAGGAGAAAGCTCAAAGACAGTATACAACGGCATGGCTATTCGCTACCGCCGCATGAGCTATACAGTTAAATTCCTCGATTCACGTGACGGCAGTGTGCTTAGTGATATTGCCAGTGTCAACGTGATGTACGGTGCGTCAATGTCCACTGCCGATCCAGGTGATGACGTTACCGTTACAAATACCAACACTCAGTACGTTTGGGACGGCAAGTGGTATAAAGACCAGGCATGTACCGAGGAGTTCAATTTCAACGACACTATGCCCAACCACGACGTTGCGGTGTATGCCGGTTGGAATGAAGTCTGGTACTGGATAAAGATCGATCCGAATGGCGGTGTTCTCACAAGCACCGAGGCAACGTGGTTCTGGGAATCATACGGCGGTATAGTTGAAGAATATCATGACGTTTACAGAAACTACGAAGAAGCTGATGACGGCGAGTATTATTACCATTATGATGAATTTGATCCGGAAACAGAGCTGAACCAGTACGGCAAAGACGAACGTAAAGCCGAATACCGCCTTATTTCCGAAAACCCGAACTGGCAGCAGGATTCGTATGACGGTAAGAGGTACAGACCGGCGACTACATATTCTTTCGTCGGATGGTATAAGGTCAAAAACGACGGCACGCTTGAACCGTACAATTTCACAAGCCCGGTAACGGAAAACCTCACCATCCGCGCGTTATGGCGCGTTGTCGGCGAGTACAACGTCAAGTACAGTTACGAAGGCGTTGATTCCGACGGCAATCCTATAAACATAAGCGGAAGCGGAGATCTGCCGGTCGATTTGAACAAATACGCCGATAAATCATCGAGCTCAATACTCAAAGCGATACTTCCGCCTCAGGGCTATTCATTCGTCGGATGGTATTATAACGGTCACGTTTATAACCCCGGTGATACGTTCATAATCGACGCGGATCTTGCCGAGCCGCTTGAAAAAGAAGACGGATCGGTTGAAAAGAATATATGGATATACCCGGTGTTCCTGACGATAGAGGATCAGCCGGTCGTTACGACGCACATCAGATTTGTCGGCAACGGCGGAACGTCTAACGTTTCCGGCTCTGAGAATCTTACGGTCACCGAAACAACCATTACGATGGAGGGGATCCAGCCGAACTCAACCGTAAGCATAAACGGTACTGAAAATTACTTCAAACGGAAGGGTTACACCTTTGTCGGATGGGGCAAACGTACCGAAGGCACAACGACAACGGCAAGAAACTTCATCAAATATGATCCCGAAACACAAAAGTATTATCGCGTAAGCGATAACAGAGAGGTACTTGGCATCGCAGCCGATGAACTTGAAGATTACGAAGAACTCTATGCGTTATGGGACGTAAACAAATACACGGTCACGGTCATAAAGGAAGTAGAATCTGTATTTGAAGATGATCAGAAGCTCGTATTCCCGTTTACTCCTGTGTTCACCGGTGATCTTTCGGGTGAAGATTACCAGAGAAACTTCGGTCTTTCTGGTACCGAGTACACCGAAGAACTGACCGACGAGGACGGCAACGCCGTTACAGTCGAGCATAAGACTGAAAAAGTCTTCGTTGAAGTTCCTTACGGAACCAAAGTCAGCTTCACCGAATACGCCGAAAACTTCGACATAACGGTTTCCGGCAAATATATCGATGACGAAGAAGGCGAAAAAACGATCGAAGGACTCTCCAACGGCAGTGAATTCACAGTAAACGGAGACACGGAAATCACCTTCAAAAACAAGAGACAAACTGTCGACGTAGATATCGAAAAAGAAGTTACCGGTGTTGCCTCCGGCGTAACTGTAGATGATGAGTTTACGTTTACCGTAAAAGTAAACGATAAAGATTTCGCTACGGTAAAACTCAAGGACGGCGAAAAGACAAGCAAAAATGCGGATAACACCGTAAAGAAAACGGTAACCGTTCCGAAGGGATCGACTGTTAAGATAGTTGAAGTAAAAGATAACAACTATACGACAACTGCATCGCAGACGGAGTCTGCCGCGGATTTTGCATTCAGCGCAGAAGATAATTCATGCAGCTTCACCGCAACAAATAATTCCACGGTCAAATTCGTCAATGAGCGCAAGCCTGTCACCGTCACCGTGACGAAGACGATCGCGGAAGGCGATGCGGCGTACGTTGGTAATGATACGTTCAAATTCGGATTCACGGGCAAGGATGATTTCACGCTTGACCCGGACGACGAAACGAACAAGACCAAAACGTTCACGCTGCCCTACGGCACCGAATTCACCCTGACCGAAAAAGATCTGAATACCGCTAAATACGGTATTGCGAAGTTTGACGGCTCTGCTGCGGCGACGGAAATAGCTGCAAGTTATTCGAAAGAATACACCGCAAACGGCGATCTTGACATCAAGGTCGAAAACAACGTCAGAAAATATGACGTAACGCTTAAAAAGGAAGTGACGAAGCCCGCAGGCTATGAAGACGTCGCGGCGGACACGTCGCACGAATTCACCGTAAAGGTCGTATCCGACAACACCGCGTTTACCGTCTCCGATCAGACGATAAAAGTCGGGGAGAACGCCGTTATCAAAAACGTACCCTACGGCGTTAAGCTGACGCTTACCGAGCAGGATCGTGCCGGATACGAATACAAATCCGGCAACGGAGTATATACTGTCACGGGCGACAAGACGGTAACCTTTAAGAACGAGCGCAAGTTCGTTGACGTAACGGTGACGAAGGTGCTTGATTCCAAGCTCCCGTCCGACGTAACGCGTGATTATACGTTCACCTACAGCTATACCGACGGTACTTCCGTCACCGGAGGAGACAGCTTCATAATCAAAGTGAACGGACAGCCCGAGGCGTCGGGAGAGCATCAGGGCAAGTACGTCGGAGTTGACAGAACTACCGTAAAAGTACCTGCCGGCGCAAGTCTCACCGTAAGTGAAACGAATTTTGACGGATTCGAAACGTCCGGTACCACCAAGACGACCCCGAACGTAACGGTGGATCCCGCGTACGTATTCACGAACGAGCGCGAGGTTGTTGACGTCAAAATCACGAAGACCGTCGACAGCACCGTTGATTCCGACAAAACCGGAAAATATTCATTCAATTACACCTATTCCTACGTTGACGGTCAGAACGTCGTTACAGTCAACAAGACCGAAACGATAGATCTGAGCGGAGAAGGCGCGCACGAAATACTGATCCAGAACGTTCCGAAGAACGTGACGGGATTTGTAATAACGGAGACCGCGGCAAGCGGCACCACGCTCGAATCAGCCGGTGCGTTCATAACGACAAGCGCTACCGCTTCCGGCGCGACTGGAACGCCTAACAATGCAAATCGCAGTATTACGATAACCAAAATAACCGGCGACGTTGTTGAAGTTAACTTCAAAAACACGCGTGAAACGGTCGACATCACGATCGAAAAGAAGGTCGAAAACGAAAAAGCCGCTGCGCTTCGTGATGAATTCACCTTCAACGTAAACAAGCAGGACGGCGGATACACGTTCACGGTCGACGGTGTGCAGAAGAATTCCGCGGAATTCAAGCTTGCTCACAACGGATACAAGACGATCACGGTGCCGATAGGCGTTGACGTTGTCATTGAAGAGACCGCGAACAACAACTACACGACCGCGATCACCGGTGCGACCTCGACAAACGGCCTCATCGCGACCGTCAAAACGGACGCGACGACCGGATCGTACACGGTAACCTACACCAACACAAGAAAGCCGATCACAGTCAACGTCACAAAAGAGCTTGACAACCTCGGCATGAACGACAGCTGGAACAACTTCCCGTTCCCGATATCCTACAAGATAGATAACGGAGGATGGACTGCGATCGCAGGCGGTGTTAAAGCCGGCGAGACCAAGACCGTTGAAGTGCCGTACGGCTCAAAGATCGAGATAAAAGAGCTTGACGAAGAAAAGAACAACGGGCTTGCGATCAAGGATTACTTCAATAACGACGGACCGAAGAGCATCGAAAGCGTTACGACCGAGGGTCAGACGCTGACGATAAAGAACACCCGTAAGACCGTTCCCGTGACGGTAACGAAGGAAGTCGTAAGCAGAATCACCGCTGACAATAGCAGAGATTACAAGTTTACGATAACGACAAACAGCACGGATCAAAAATACGCGTCTCAGACCGTTACCATAAATACCATAAACGGCGAAGGCATAAACGGCACAGGATCCGCGACGAAGGACGTCCCGAAGGGCGCGAACGTTACCGTGACCGAGACGAACGCCAACACCACCGCTTTCACCGTTGAATACAAAGACGGGGGAACGTATCAGCTCGGCAGCTCCAAGACGGTAGATAACGTAACGGCGTCGACAGAATTCGTTATCAGAAACACGCGCAAAGAATACGATCTGACCATAAGCAAGACAGTCAATAACTTTGAAGCGTCCGGCATATATCCCGTAACGTATAAGATCACTTATACGGAAGGCGGAAATACGCAGACGATCGTTGAATCGACCATCAGCTTCACATTCACAAAAGACGATAGTCACAAGACGGTCAAAGTACCGGTACCGTACGGATGCAAGGTCGAGGTAAGTGAAAACACCGCGGCGGAAATCACGATCAACCGCAAAGATTATCCCATAAGCGAAGCGTTTGACACCACGGTCAACGGTGAAACGAAGACTTCACATACGATCGATTCGATGACGCAGAACGAGGTAGTCAACGTCGTAAACACCCGCAAGACTCAAACAGTCACGGTCCACAAGGTGGTAAACAACAACAAGAAGTGGAACATCGATGCCGACAAGACCGCGAAGTTTGAGATCAAGGTCAACGGTATGGCGGAGACCATTCAGGTTAATAATTACGAATGGTCGAATGTATACACCGTGTACTACGGCGATGCGTTTACAGCCGAGGAGACCGCAGATCCCGCGTTCAACACCAAAGTCGGATATGCGAACAACAGCCTTGCCAACGGCAATTCGAAGAATATTGCAAACGTTGACAAGAATTCCGAACACGACATATGGTTTGAGAACACGAGAAAAGAGATCGTTGTGACCGTTCACAAGATAGTCACGGATCCGGCTGAGCAGAATGATGAATTCATATTCACGGCAGATCTGAAATTCGGCAATCAGAGTCTCACACTCCCCGACGCGGACAAATCGTTTACGTTGAAGAACTACGAAACCGCGACCGGCAGTTATAAAGAGAAGCAGATCACGATCCCGTACGGCGCAAGCATCAAGGTGGCGGAGAATAACTACGCGCCGAGATACTCGTCGACGTCGCATATAACAGTCGAAGGCGAAAGCAAAACGGGTTATTCTCAGGATTATAAAGCGCTTACAAAGAACGCTTTGATCGAGGTAACGAACGATCGCAAGTGGACGTACATACCCGTATCGAAGGTACTTGAGGCTAAAGGCGCGACGAAGGATAAGGACATCGAATTCGAATTCACCTGGCAGTACGAGGTGGAAGGAAGACCCGTAACCGGAACTCTGAAACTCAAGGGCGGAGAAACGAAGGATAACGTCGTCCGCGTTCCGATCGGATCTACCGTTACGATAACCGAAACGGATATCAGCCTTGAAGCGTATTATACCGGAAAGAAAGTAAGCGACATCTTTACCACGACGAATAACCACGGCTCGGATAAAGTCGCAACGCTTACAAATGTTAAGGCGAAGAACGGCGATGAAACGGTGGATAACACCGTGATATTCACGAACACTCATAAGACCGTCGAAGTCTTCCTGCAGAAGACGGTAGAATATGACTACGATAAAAACACGGACTTCACGTTCACCTATTCCGGAATCAACAACGGTATAGAGGCAGGCAGCACCACCCGCAAACACAACGCCGGATCGGTTCAGCTTGTTGAAATACCCGTCGGTACCGGTATAGAGGTAAAAGAGACGTCCGTAACCGGATTCTCGACGACAGCAGTCGTTAACAACACCACATACGTGCTCGGCGACGGCAACGCGGTAACGCTTAACGCGATATATGAGGAAACGAAGATCAATTACACGAACACCCGTATCCTCGTTGACGTCGTGATCACAAAGGAAGTCGTCAACAAGGGCATAACGGCGGATAACGAAATTCAGTTCGAGTTTGGCGCCGCGGCACAGTTTGACGCGGATCATACGATAGTGCTTGCCAAAGCTGACGAGACGTTCAATCTTGCGCACGGCGGCAGTCATACGATCAAAGTCCCGTACGGCGCGACCGTAACGGTGACGGAGAATACGTCCATGACCCTTGAAGGGTACAACGTACCCGTTTCAACGGTATTTGATACGGTCAAAGCCATAAACGTATTCGAAAACGTCACGGAAAACGTATCTGCAACCGTAACGAACACGCACAAAGACGTGAGCGTCAAAGTCACCAAAGCAGTCGTAGGACTTGATCTTGATAAGAATATCGAGTTTGAGTTCACGGCAGAAGCGGTCCGCGGAGGAAATAAGGTAACGCTTCCCGACTTCAAGCTCAAGGGAGCCGACGGCAGCAAAGATAAGATCCTGACCATACCGTACGGCACGACCCTTACCGTGACCGAGAAAACGGAAAACACCCTTTCCGAATACGGCAACGCAAAGGTAAGCGACGTGTTTACGACGACAAACGATACTTACACGTTCCAGCCCGCCGTTGACTCAACACAGACCGTGACCGTAACGAATACCCACAATACCGTTAAGGTAACGGTGACGAAGACCGTTGAAGGCGTTGCGGGTATAGACGATAAGATACTGTACCCGATGACGATCACTTCGGTCAAGGGAGCTGAAAAAGCAGCGATCGAAGGCGTTGACAAAAACGACGGCTTCAAACTCAACGGCATAGCCGAAGGCGCTGACAAACAGAATACAAAGACGTTTGTCGTATACTACGGCACAGACGTCACGGTCAATGAGCTGATCAATACTCAGCTTACGGAATACGCCGGAAAGAAGATCTCCGACGTGTTCAACACAACGAACGCAAGCACGAATCTTGTGAACGTGACTGAGGCTAAGAACGTTGAAGTAACGAATGCTCACAAGACCGTTAAAGTGACCGTCAATAAGGTCGTTGAAAGTGAAGATCCCGCCGACATGGAGAAGGAGTTCAGCTTCAGTGCGACGGCGAAGATCGGCACTACCGAAACGCTTGGCAGCGATGATGCTTCGTTCACGTTCAGCCTTGCAAACGGTGACAGCAAACAGATCGACGTTTACTACGGAGCAGAGTTCAGCGTTGAAGAGAATCTCGGAAACGAGGCTTCCAAGTACATTGTGACCGTGAACGGAGAAAAGCAGTTTACAGCGTATGAAAATGCGGAAATAACGTTTACGAACAAGCGCGCGGCAGGCGATCTTACGATCACCAAGACCGTCATCGGCAGAAAGACGACGGACGCGTTCGTATTTGAGATCACCAAAGTGGACGACGAATCGTTCGCACCGCTCTACGTAACGATCCATCCCGAGACTCCGGAGGGCAACAGCGGATACGGTTCCGTCACGATCAAGCAGCTCGAAGCCGGTAAATACACCGTAAGAGAGCTTGACAACTGGAGCTGGGCGTACGACGTCGTAGACGAAAAAGTAAAGAGCGCCACGATAGTCGGCGGCGATCAGAAGCAGGTCAATTTCACAAACAAGGACAAAGAGACCAACTGGCTGAGAGACGAGACATCAAACGAAAACAGCTTCACAAACAGTGTTCCCGCGGATGATACCGCGAAATCTGTCGAGGCGGTGGCGTGGGACAGCAAATTCAGACTGTCCTACGCCGCGCCCGTCGGCAAGTTTGAGGATAAAGAAACGGCATAAGGAGAAGTAGAAATGAAGAAGAAGATCATTTTAGCAGTATTCGCGGCCGTTATCACGGTTTCGCTGCTTGTCGGTACTGTCTACGCAGTCCTGTCCGCAAGATCCGGCGCGGTGACGAACAAATTCGAAGCCGATACGGATCCGGAAATAACGGTCGCTGAGACGTTTAAGAACAACGTTAAAAGCAACGTCAAGATCTCCGTCAACGCGCCGGCAGGCGAAGGGAGCGAACACTATTCCGTATACGTCAGGGCGAAGATAGTCGTGACGTGGAAGGACAGTGCCGGAAACGTTTATTCGAAGATACCGGTCGAAGGTGTTGACTACAGTCTTGATACGACGGTCGACGGCAATCCGTGGATCAAACTCGGCGACGGTATTTACTACCACAAAGCCCGCGTGAACGACGGATCGGAAACAGGCGTTCTGATCGAAAGCTGCACGCAGCTTAAGCCTGCCCCGAACGGATATCATCTGAGCGTTGAGATCCTTTCTCAGACCGTTCAGGCTGAGGGTACGACGGATACGGGCAATATTCCCGCGGTTGTCGACGCATGGAAAGTCAAGCTTGATGAGAACAAGCTTATCACCGGTCTTGCCGACGGCAGCACCCCTCAGGGCAACGTCGGACAATGGGAAGTCGGTCAGATAGTCGGCGGTTAAAAAACTGCATACGCGCGCCTCAGAAGGCGGGCGAAAAATTAAAAACGGTGTGACCTATGCGAGTCGCACCGTTTATTTTATGCTTTGCGTTTTGATCATACCGGACAGGCAAAAATGTAAACTTTTCATATAAGTATGAAATTCATATTGACTCTTAATTTAATATATGATATAATACCGGTTGAACTCAACAGGATTTCTCTTTGATAAAACGGCAGGAGTGAAAAATGAACAGAAACACAGAAACAACCGCCTGCGCCGGATTATGTCCGTGCGTTTCTCCGTGTCCGATCGGCGAGGCGCTGCGCGTCATCGGCGGAAAGTGGAAAATGCGGATCATCTGTACGCTTTACGTTGACGGGACACAGCGGTATAACGATCTTGTGCGGAAAACCTCGGGCGTGACGAACGCGATGCTGTCTTCATCTCTGAAAGAGCTTGAAGCAGACGGGATCGTGACGCGGCGGCAGTATGAGGAAATACCGCCGAGAGTCGAATACGCGCTCACGAAACGCGGGCGGCAGCTGTGGCCCGTCCTGCACCGCCTTGCCCGCTGGGCGACCGGTGAGGAATACGACGGCGACGGCGCGCTGTAAAACTGACGTTACGCCGGATAACAAAAAAAGACGGAGGATAACTGAAATGAATATTCTTGAAGCGATAAAAAACAGGCGAAGCGTGCGCACCTTTGACGGGACGGATTTGAGCCGAAATGATGCGGAAAAAATTCTGAATTTTGCCGCAAAGACCGGAAATCCCTACGGTATCCCGATCGAATGGAGAGTGCTTCACGCAAAAGAACACGGACTTTCAAGCCCGGTCATCGTCGGGTGTGATACGTATATCGCGGGCAAGCTGCGCCGTGTACCGCACGCTGAGGAGGCTTTCGGATATACTTTTGAAAAGGTCGTTCTGTTTGCGGAAACCATCGGCGTCGGCACGACATGGATCGCCGGCACGATGAATCGTGACGCCTTTGAAAAGGCGATGGAGCTGTCCGACGGCGAGGTCATGCCGTGCGTCAGCCCGCTCGGATATCCGGCGAAGAAAATGTCGCTGCGCGAGAGCATGATGCGCAAGGGGATCAAAGCGGACGACCGCTTCCCGTTCGGTGCGTTATTCTGCGACGGATCGTTTGATAAGCCTTTGACAAAAGAGAAAGCGGGAGACGTCGCCCCGGCGCTTGAAGCCGTGCGCCTTGCGCCGTCCGCCGTGAACAGACAGCCGTGGCGCGTCGTTCTGACCGGAGACAAAGCGCATTTTTACGAGAAACGTAGCCGCGGATATGACGGCGGCGCGTGGGATATCCAAAAGATAGACTTGGGCATCGCGCTTTGTCATTTTGAATCCGCGGCAAAGGAGCTCGGATTCGGAACCCGGTTCGGGATTTCGGATCCGGGGCTTGCCGCGCCTGCCGATACCGTGTACACAGCCTCTTTCGGATTCGGGAAAGCATAAGGAAAACAAATAAAACGATATAAAGGAGCAGTTATGAAAATCGGGATCAGATATTTCACAAAATCAAAGAAGGGCAACACGAAAAAACTCGCGGACGCTGTGTCCGCGGCGCTCGGGATCGAGGCGCTTGACGTCTCGGTCGATCTGCCGGAGAAGGTCGACAGACTGTTTCTGATCAACGCCATGTACGCCGCGAATATCGACCGTGAGGTCGCACGTTTCCTGCAGCGCAATAAGGATAAGATCGGCGAGGTCGTCAATATGAACACCTCCGCGTCCGGCGCGTCAACGCTGAATACAGTCAAAAAGACAGCCGGCGCGCTCGGTATCCCGGTCAGCGACAATGAATTCCATTGCGCGGCATCGTGGATATTCATCAACAAGGGCTTGCCGACGGAAGAAGATCTCAGGCGCGCGGGAGAATTCGCCGCCGGGCTTGCGGAATAACAAAGACGGGAGCAAACGGAAAGGGAGAGACGCTTATAAAAGCATCTTCTCCCTTTTGCCGTATTGGCGGTCAGAACGAGAAATCGAACCGGCAGTCCCGCCAGTTTGAAAGCGAATACAACCCGTCGCCGTCTTTTTCAAGGACGCCCTCGGAGACGAGCTCGTCCATGATGGAACGTGAGAACTCCGCGCCGATCAGGTCCGCTTCGTAGAAAGCGGTGCTGACGCGGAGCTTTTCCTTTGAGCCGCGCTGATCGACGGTGAGGTGATCAATAAACCTGCGCTTGAAATAATGCCTTGTCGCGGGACTGCGTCCGGGCGCTTTCAAGCCGTGTTTTTGACAGAACTGCTCCACAAGCGAAAACGCCATGCGCGCCTCCGTCTGTCCCCAGAGCCCCGTGACCGTGTTGTATTCCGGCACGTCGCAGCGAAGAGAATCGACCATCTCCTGCAGCTCGCACGTTGACGCGCCGTGATCCGCCGCCTCGCTGATCTGTTGCAGATCACGGCAGAATTCAGCGTACTGCTTTATCTGATGCAGATGCGGCAGTATCAGTTTGTACAGCTGTCTGCGCGTTACCGGAAACGCTATGCCGTCGCACGGCTCCGGCTGATCTATAAGCTCGCCGAGCGCTTTTATCGCGTCGTCCACACGTGGCAGTACGTTTTCGTGATCATAGTGTGAAAGCACGTACCCCGGCTCCGTCCACCAGTAGCTGTTCCAGCTGTCGCCGCTGCGCGCGTCACGTATAAGCTCCAGTACGCGGATGAGTCTGTCCGCGTTCTCTACGTTTTTGCCGGTTATCGCCTCCGCGGACTCGCGGAGAAGAGCGTCAGGATCTGCAGAGGGATCGGCGAGCAGATGACCGGACGCGTACAGCGAGAAAAAGTTGAGTATGTGATAAGAGTCGATCTCGCTCCAGTACGACGGGACCATAACGTGATCCGCCTGCTCTCTCGTCTGATTGAAAACGTCCTTTAGGACGCGGCAGTTTACCGTCATAAACGGCAGCTGATCTATCTCTATATCGCTCGTGTACCATCCCCACGAGCCGAGCCCGCAGCCGAGCTTCTTCACGCCCTCGCGGAATTTTGCGCGTTTCCCGGGCTCGCGCCATACCGGCAGGAACGGCAGCTCCATCAGCATAACGTCGCCCATGCCGGAATCGACGAGCGCCTGCGGATAACCGTCAGGACAGCCCCACGTGTCAACGGCGATCTTTACGTCCGGGTTCCTTGCGCGGAATTTTGACGACAGGAGCCTGATGAAATAGATAATGCTCTCCATATCCGTAAGGTTTCCGGGATCGAAGAAATGGGCGATCACCCGGTCGGCGTACGGCGCAAGATCAGCGTAGATATCATAGTATTTATTGAATACGGCGAGCACGCGCGGATCCAGGTACGCCGGCTTTGAAGGATCGCTGTTGCGGTATACGGCGTCGGGATCCGTCCAGCCGTGACCGGAGAATTCCGCCGCCCAGCACCAGACCGTGAATTTCAGCCCGATACCGTGGCACGCGTCGGCAAGCACCTTGAATTTGTCGTGCACGTTTTCCCACGAGCCGCTCGCACGCCACGCGGAGCATATGTCCATGACCTGTATCCCGGTGAAGCCGCACGCCTTTATCATTTCGGCGTAGTTGTGAAGCTGTCTGTTAGACAGACACATGAAGTCGTTTATAAGCGATACGTTCATATTGCTTATATATCCGCGGTTATAGTCGAATTTCCACGTGCAGAGCGTCGCTTCGCGTTCTGCGATCCACGGGTTTTTGAATGAGTACATAGTATCCCTCCGTATGACGTTTTATATATGATACCATTTCCGCGCCGCCGTGTCAATGGAATATTTTAAAAAGCACCGGAGAAAACTCCGATGCTTTGTTATTTGTTTATTCCACGTCAGTGAAGCTGACGGCGAGGTCCTTAAGCGCCTGTTCGTCGGGCGCGGCGGGGCAGCCGGACATCAGCTCGGACGCGTTCTGAACCTTCGGGAAGGCGACGACGTCGCGCAGGGAATCCGCGCCGCACAGGATCATCGAGATCCTGTCAAGTCCTATACCGGCGCCGCCGTGCGGGGGAGCGCCGTATTTATAGCCGTCCACGAGGAAGCCGAACTTGGCGTCGATCTCCTCGTCCGTGAGTCCGAGCAGCTCGAACATCTTCTGCTGAAGCTTGACGTCGGTGATGCGGATCGAACCGGAGAGCAGCTCCGTGCCGTTGAGCACGAGGTCGTACGCCTTCGCGCGGACGCTTTCGGGATCGGATTCGAGATAAGGCAGGCATTCGTCAAGCGGCATCGTGAAGGGGTGATGCATCGCGACCCATTTGCCGGATTCGTCGTCGTATTCGAAGAACGGGAATTCGGTGATCCAGGTGAATTCGTAGCCTTCCTTTATTATATTGAGCTTGCGGGCGACGATATTGCGCAGCTGTCCGAGAACGGGAAGGGTGACTCTGTCCTTGTCGGCGACGATGAGCGCAGCGTCGCCGCGTTTCATGTTGAGCGCGGACGTGATCCTGCAGAGATCTCCTTCGCCTAAGAATTTCGAGAACGGGCAGGACGGGACCTCGTCGACCCAGCGGATATAAGCAAGACCCTTGCCGCCGATACCGCGTACGGTCTCGGTGAGCTTGTCCATCTCCTTGCGCGTGAGGACTGCGGCTCCGTTTTCCGCGACGATCGCACGGACGGAACCTCCGTTTCCGAGCGCGTCCGCAAACGGCGGAAACTGTATTCCGGAAACGGTGTCGGAAATGTTGATTATCGGCATATCGAAGCGCAGGTCGGGCTTGTCGCTGCCGTATTTGTTCATCGCGTCGCGGTAAGTCATACGGCGTATCGGAGTTTCAAGCTTTTTCCCGAGAACGCGCTCGAACAGCTCGGCGAAGAAGCCCTCGATCATATTCATGATATCCGATTCGTCGACGAACGACATTTCAAGGTCTATCTGCGTGAATTCGGGCTGACGGTCGGCGCGGAGGTCTTCGTCACGGAAGCAGCGCGCGAGCTGTATGTATCTGTCAAAGCCGGAGAGCATCAGAAGCTGTTTGTATATCTGCGGAGACTGGGGAAGAGCGTACGTCTTGCCGTGATGAATCCTCGACGGGACAAGGTAGTCTCTCGCGCCCTCGGGCGTGGGTTTGATCATCATCGGAGTCTCAATTTCGAGGAATCCGTTTCTGTAGAAGTATTCACGCGCGACCATGGCGATCCTGTGACGCATTATTATGTTGTTCTGCAAGGCCGGTCTGCGCAGGTCGAGGTATCTGTATTTAAGCCTCAGATCCTCCTTCGCCGTCGTGTTGTCGGTTATCTCAAACGGAGTCGTTTCAGCCTCGGATACGATCTTGAGCGAGCTGACGGCTATTTCGATATCGCCGGTCTTTATGTTCTTGTTGACGCTCGAACGGGCGCGTACGACGCCCTTTGCGGACAAAACGTATTCGGAGCGGACCGTGAACGCAAGGTCGAAAACGTCCTTCGGCGTGCTTTCGTCAAACGAAAGCTGAACGACGCCCTCGCGGTCGCGCAGGTCTATGAATATAAGCGCGCCGAGGTCTCTCTGCTTCTGTACCCAGCCGCAGACGGTGACCTGTTCGCCTATGTTTGCGGACGAAAGCTGTCCGCAGTAATGAGTTCTTTTGTCTTCTTGCTTGAATAATTCAGACATATCAAAGCCCTTCTTTTGAAAGTATTTCCGC
>CACWOQ010000023.1 GCA_902762505.1 uncultured Ruminococcus sp.
TGACGTATATGAAGGAAAACCCGCCTTTTACTGCACGGATCTCGTCTGCTACGCCGACGGCGAAAACAATGCTCATTCGGTGACGGCTGAGTTCCTCATTCTGATGACCGGCGAATAACGCTTCAAATAACGCGCCCGGTACGTTTGCATGACTGCAAGCGTACCGGGCTGTTTTGTTCAGACCGAATTGCGGAAGCCTTTGCCTATGATATCGCTCGTTGACGAAATTACGACGAAAGCGTCCCGGTCAAGCTGTTTTATGTGGTTGCGGAGCAATATCGCCTGATTTCTCGTCATGACAGCCATGATGACGGTCTTCTTTTCGCCGGTGTACGAGCCCTTGCCCTCCCAGACGGTCGCGCCCTTGTGGAGATTTTCGTTTATATATTTGCAGACGTCCTCCGGATGAGTGGTGACTATGAAGAAGTATTTGCTTATGTTTATGTTCTCTATCACGACGTCGACGACGAGCGCTTTTATGAGCAGACCGACGAGCGAATACATTCCCGCCTTCGCGCCGTTCACGAAGAATCCTGCGGCGACTATCGCCGCGTCGACGAAGAAAAGCGAGACGCCGATATTCATCGACGTGTATTTTTTCAGCACCATTGCGATTATGTCCGTGCCGCCCGTCGTTCCGCCGAGATTGAACACGACGGCTGAGCCGACGGCGGGCAGTCCCACCGCGAAAACGAGCTCGAGCATCGGGTCGTCCGTTATCGGTCCGCTCATCGGGAACAAAAGCTCCATCCCCTCGAGCGCAAGCGAAAGGATAAGACTGCAATACACGGTTTTGATGCTGAAATTCCGTCCGAATATGAAAAATCCGATTATAACGAGCGCGACGTTTATGATAAGCATCGCGGTCGCCGGCGAGATCACGTTCTGGACTCTTCCGAGTATCATCGAGATGCCGCTCACTCCGCCCATTACGAAATTATTGGGGAACTTGAAAAAGTAGATACCGCACGCCATCACAAGCGTCGCCGCCGTCATTATCAGATACTCGACGGCGGTCTTTTTTACATTCGCATTCTTTTTCATAGACGTCTCCTTTTCAAAAACCGTAAACGATTATATCCTCAATTTTTGACAGAATCAACGCTAAAACGCAAACAATAGTATAATTTTCCCCGCGCGCGGCAAAAATCCGTTACAGTAAGATTAAACGGAGGCGTGATGAAACAGCTTCTAATCAGATGCAAAAAAGCCGCGAAAGCGCTGAAGCACAGCCGTGACGCGGCTGTAACGGACGAATTGTACTATTTTCTGCCGAGGCTCGGGGAGGCGGCGCGCGTGTTTTCCCGTCACGGAAGCGAGGCGGTCTGCGACGGGATCGGGGAGCGGCTCGCCCTGCGCGGTAACAGAGCCGACAGAGACGATCTGCGCGCGTACCTGAAAAAGATCGGCGCGGGCGACGACGACGTACGCCTTCTGCGTTATTATCTCATACTGATATACGCGGAGCTGGCGTGCCGCGGAGAGACCGTGACGGCGCAGCTGCGTGAGGCGGAAAAGCTTGATTTTGACGAGCTGACCGTTGAATGCTCGCCGCTCGAGGGACGGCTGCTCCTCTGCGAGGATTACAGGATAAGCGACGCGGCGACAAGAGCCGAGTACAGACGGAGGCTCAGGCGGTATGCGCGAAAGAAGCGTACGGATCCCCTCTCCGCTCTGTCGTCGCTTCCGCCGCATCGGCTGACCGGGACGCTTTTCGGAAAAGAGCCGGCGGCGCCGTTTCACGCCGTTCTGCTTTTTCTGATCACCGCGGCGCTTGTTCTTTCCGTATATCTTTTCTGCGGCGCCGCCGTCGCCGTATTCGCCGCGCTCCCGCTTTATTCCTTATCGTCATGGATCTGCGCTGAACTTTTCCGCAGGCTCGTGCCTCCGCGGCTCTGTCCGCGCGTGAACGGTTCCGTAAAGCTCCCGCCGTGCCTGATAGTCCGCACCGTCCTGCTCGACGGAGACGGCGCAAAAGCTGTCGCGGATCTGAAAAAGCTCTACTATACCGAGGGAAAAAACGAAAACGTATATTTCGGGCTTTTAGCCGATCTGCCGGACTGCGAAAAGCCAGAATCGGAAAACGACGCAAAGATCATAAGCGGGGCTGAAAAGGCGCTTGACGAGCTGCGCGCCGCGCTCGGCGACAGGTTTTTTCTTTTTTACAGAAAGCGCCGTTACTCGTATTCCGAGGACGCGTTCATCGCGCCGGAGAGGAAACGCGGCGCCGTCTGCGAGCTTGTAAGACAGCTCAAAACGGGATCGTCGTCGCTCATCATCCGCGGCGACGCGTCAGTCCTTACCGGGATCCCTTATGTAATAACTCTCGATTCCGACACGCTGCTGTATCCCGGATCGAGCGACGCGCTGCTCCGCTCCGCCTGCCATCCCGCGAACAGACCCGTGACCGACAGGGACAAAAGAATGGTCGTATCGGGTCACGGCATACTTCAGCCGCGCGTTTCGGCGAAGCTGTGCGGCGAAGACGACTCTCTTTTCCGGCGAGCGTTCTCGTCCGATTCGGGGATCGACCCGTACCATCCGGCGGATTTCGACGTAAACGGCGCTGTCTACGGCAGAGGCGTGTTCTGCGGCAAGGGCCTGATCGACGTTTCGGCGTTTTACGACTGCTGCGTCGACGTTTTCGACGACGGAATAATCCTGTCTCACGACGCGATAGAGGGCTGCCGCTGCAGATGCGGCGCGGTGACGGACGTCGTCATGTACGAAAACACTCCGAAAAACGCGCTTTCCTACTTCAAGCGTCTGCACCGCTGGATCAGAGGCGATTTTCAGAGCCTTTACTGTGTGAGAAAGGTCGGATCCGGGAAAAAGCGGGTGAGCTCCGCGCTTCCGGTCTTTGACAGATTCACGCTTTACCGCAGCGCCGCCGTGTCGCTTGACGCGCTCTGCGCCGCGGGCTGTCTCACAGCCGGTCTGATCACCGGCACGCTCCCGGCTGCCGCCTTCGCTGGGCTGTCTTATCTCACCGTGCCTATGCTCTTCTCCTGTGCGCGTCTTATCGGGTACGTGCCGGCGCTTTCGTCGGCGCTTTGTTATCTGTTTATGCGAATATCGTTCATCTTCCGTGAAGCCTGCGTATCAGCCGACGCCGCGCTACGCGCCCTGTTCCGTCTGTTCACTAAAAAAAGAACGCTTCAATGGACGACGTCGTCTGCCGCCGATACGGCGCGGCGCCGCCACACCGAATATCTTTACGCGTTTCTGCCGTCCGTCGTATTCGGCGCGGCTCTCACGGTCCTTTCATCCGGGGCGGCGCTTTTTACCGGAGCTCTTATATGCCTTTCACCGGTCATCGCTTATTTTTCGTCGCTGTCCGGGAAGCGCCGCAGGGTCAGAGTAACGGAGCGCGATCTGATCATAAAAGCCGTATCGGACCACATGAAATACTTCGACGATCTCGTCAACGCCGAGCATAATTATCTGCCGCCGGACAATTATCAGGTCTTATGCGGCGTCGGCGCGGCGCCGAGAACGTCGCCCACGAACATCGGGCTTTATCTGTTATCCGTCGTCGCCTCGGTCGACCTCGGGCTTTACGGTGCGGAAACGATATACGAAAGGCTCAGCCCGACGCTCCGGACCCTGCTGTCGCTTGAAAAGCGCGGCGGACTATTATACAACTGGTACGATACGCACACCGGCGCTCCGCTGTCCGATTTCGTATCGACCGTGGACTGCGGCAACTACCTCTGCTGTCTTGTCGCCCTGCGCTCCGCCGTCGCCTCGTATTCGGCGGAAGACGGAAGGCTCGCCGGACTTTACGGTACCGTTGACGGTCTCATCGCCGAATGCGATCTTTCGCCGCTATATAACGAAAAAACGGACAGATTCCGCATAGGCAGCGAGGGTGACGGCGAATACGATCTTTTCTGCTCCGAAATGAGGAGCACGGATATACTTTCCGTCGCGTTCGGTTTCTGCCCGGCGAAGCACACGGGCGCTCTCTGCCGTCCGGTCACGGGGAACGGCGAGCGGCGCGGGATAGCGAGCTGGTCCGGTACGGCGTTTGAATATTTCATGCCGGCGATGTTTTTGCCGTCTCCTCCCGAATCCTCGTCCGGCCGCGCTCTTGCGTACGCCGCTTATATCCAGTACGGAAAAGGCGTAAGATTCGGCAAAGGGACCGTATCGGGTTCAAGTGAATCGTGTTATTACGCGCTCGACGCCGGAATGAATTATCAGTACAAGGCGCACGGCGAAAACGGGCTTGCGCTTTGCGCAGACAGAAGCGACCGCGTGATAAGTCCCTATTCGTCGTTTCTGATGCTCGGTCACGACAGACGCGCCGTTTTGTCTCTCTTCGCTCTGAAAGCCGGAGGCGCGTACGGAAAATACGGATTTTACGAGGCGGTCGATTTCACAAGGGAGCGCGTCGGCTCCGGGTACGCGGTGATAAAATGCTTCATGGCGCATCACATAGGGATGAGCGTCGTATCGGCGTGCAACGCCCTGTGCGGCGATATTTTCGTCAGAAGGTTCTGCGAAGACGAGAGGATCGCGGCGGTACTGCCGCTTCTGTATGAAAAATTCCCCGGAGGCGCACCGTACAAAAAGCCGGAGGCGGTGCCTTCGCCGCCCGCTTTTTCCGGGTTTTCGCCGTCGGACGGCGCGGTCGCGCAGACGAACACGGTATGCACCGCCGTATCGAACGGCGCGTCGGTCGGGCTTTACTACAAGGGACTCTGTATCTGTGACGAATCGTCGCCCGAGCCTTTGACGCTTTTGCGTGAGGACGGCGCGATACGTCAGATTCGCGCCGGTGCCGTCGGCGTTTGCGGCGCGGAGCTTTTCGTGTGCCCTGACTGTACGGCTTTTGCGATCGACTGCGGAGGCGGCGTCTCGACTCTGCGTTTCAGCCCCGTCATGGCTGACAAGAGCGTTTACCGCCGCCACCGGGCGTATTCCGCCCTGTTCGTCACAAGCGAGCGCGACGGCGACGTGATCAGGTTCATAAAGCGCGGCAAAGACGGCTTCTGCGTGAGCGTCGCCGCGTTTGACCGCGGCATACTGCCGGTCGAGGCGAAGACGCGCGCCGATCTGATATTCGGCGGTGTCGTGCAGAGCGTTTACGGCGCCTGCGTGTTCCCGCGGCTTGAAATGACCGCGAGGTCCGACAGCGTGAGGTTTGTCATAGCCGCCGGCAACGACAGGAAAAGCGCGGACGCGGCGCTTATGAAGGCCTCGGCGTCCGAGCCGGCGGAGGCGGGCGTGCGCGTGACCGATCCGGCTCTGTTCGGACGTCTTTTGTCCTGCGTGCTTGACCCCGCCCCGAAGCAGGCGTCCGGCAGAGGCGGCGATATAAAACAGACGCTTTACGGCTGCGGCATATCGGGCGACCGTCCCGTCATATTGCTCGACGGGCGCGGAGACGGAGGCATGAACAGGATAAGGAGCCTGTTCCCGTCCGTCGCGTCGGCGGCGCTCGCTTTTCTGATCCTCAGGATCGGGGTCGACACGGTCGTGCTGTACGACGGCGACGACGGTTATTTCAATCGCCGGCGCGACGAGATCGTAAGACTTTGCGGCGCGTGCGGATTAGCGGCGCTTTTCGGCGAGCGGATCTTCGCCGTAAACGGCGACGGCGGCGCGGGTACGGCTCTGTGCGATATCGCCGTATGCCGCGTCAGATCGCCATCGGACGTATCCGCGGCGGGCCTGCCCGAAAAGTCGGCGGGCGACGTTCGGCGCAGGGGAGCGGCGCCCGTGTTCGAGGGCGGATCAGTAACGCTGTCGCCGTCCGTGACGTACGCGCCGATGAGTTATATCTACGCAAACCCCTGCTTCGGCGCTCTTCTGACCGACCGCGACGGCGGATTCTGCTGGTACGGCAACAGCCGGATGTATCAGCTGACCGGGCACGCCACGCTGCCCGGCCGCCCGGGAGAGCGGCTTTATTTCGACCGCGGCGGAGCGAGCTTTGATCTGTACGGCAATGCCTCGTCCGTGACGTACCATCCGGACCGCGCCGTCTACCGCGGCGAGATAGCCGGCGCGCCGTACGCCGTGACCGTCAGCGTCGACTCTTCGGCTCCGTTCAAAGCGGTGAGGATAAGCGCTGTCGTCCGCGGGACCGTAAGGCTCGTATGCTCGCCGGTCTTAGGCGAGAAGTTTGAGAACGGCACGCTGCGCTTTGCGCAGACAGCCGACACCGTGACCGTCAGCCGCGCGTACGGAGACGGCGTACCGTCGTTTTTCGTGCATTGCAGCGGCTGCGCGGCAGATTTTGACGGAAAGATTCTGACGGTATGCGCCTGTCATGAAAGAAATACCGTTATCGTCGAAGGCGCGGCGTTCTCGCGCTCAGCCGTCGAATACGCCGTCAAAAACGCGGGAGGCGCCGCGAAAAGATACGCCCGAAGGCTCGAAGAATATCTTTCGCCGTTCCGGCTTCACGGCGCGGGCGGCGGGATAGATCTGTTTTTCAACCTTTTCGCGCGGCAGTCCGCTCTCGTTTGCCGGCAGTTCGCGCGGTGCGGATATTATCAGAACGGAGGCGCCTACGGCTTCCGCGATCAGCTTCAGGACTGTCTGTGCACGGTATACGGAGCGCCGCTTTTGAGCCGCGCCCATATCCTGAGATGTGCGGCGCATCAGTACGCGGAGGGCGACGTCATGCACTGGTTCCACCCTTTGACAAAGACCGGCGTGCGGACGCGCTGCTCCGACGATATGCTGTGGCTGCCATACGTTGTGTCGGAATACGTCAGGATAACGGGCGATAAAGAGATACTGTCGAAAAAAATACGTTATCTCACCTCGCCTCCGCTCGATTCCTCAGACAGATATGAAAAAGCAGTGCCGTCCGCGCTGCGTGAATCGCTTCTTATGCATTGCGTACGCGCCGTATCGCGCATCAGACTCGGCGCGCACGGGCTTTGTCTGTTCGGCGGCGGCGACTGGAACGACGGCATGAACGAGGCCGGCGCGCTCGGGCGCGGAGAATCCGTCTGGCTGTCTCTGTTCGCGGCTGACGTTTACAGACGGATGTACGGTCTGACGGGTCAGAGCGCGTATCTGACCGAATCCGACAGACTTATACGCGCCGTCGAGGAGCATTGCTATGACGGCTCGCATTACCTGCGCGGATATCTCGACGACGGCTCACCGCTCGGCGCGACGGGCGCCGAGTACTGTGAGATCGACGTTCTGCCGCAGGCGTTCGCCGCCATGCTCGGACTTGACCGTGAGCGCGTGAAGTCCTCGATGAAAGACGTTTACGAAAAGCTGTACGATCGCGATCACGGCATACTGAAGCTCTGCTCTCCTCCGTTTGACGGACAGCGCGGCATCGGATATATCGCCTCGTATCCTCCCGGCATCCGTGAAAACGGAGGTCAGTACACGCACGCCGCTTTATGGGGAGCCATGGGCTTTTTCGCCGCAGGAATGCATCACAGAGGCTATGAGATACTGAAGGCGCTCTGTCCCGTCGACAGATGCCGCACCCTTGACGGTTTTCTGTCCTACGGGCGCGAGCCTTATACTCTCTGCGGCGACGTCAGCTCCGCGGACGGGCTTTGCGGCACGGGCGGCTGGAGCTTCTACACCGGCGCCTCGGGCTGGTATTTCAACGCCGTGCTCGGCTCCCTGCTCGGATACCGCGAGCACGACGGCGGTTTTGAGATTTCCCCGGCTTTCTGCTCGGAATTCTCCCGTTTCACCCTGACCGTAAAAAGACACGGCACGGAATACACCGTAAACGCGGAGGACGTCCCGCGCGTGACAATGCTCGACGGCGCGGGCACGGAGCGTACGTTTTTTCCCTTCGATCACGGCAAACACACTCTTGACATCGGGCGGAAAAAATGATACAATAGCCCAAAAAGAAAGACCCGGGAGGGCTGTATGTACGAAGGATATAAACCGAGATTTTACGTCAGCTGCAACGCGGCGGACAATGCGTATTATTTTACCGGAAACGGCGCGTATGAAAACGCGAGGTCGGAAGGAGACGGTGTTTTCACGCTTCAGAACGGCTTGCGCGTGACGGTCGGACACAGGGATCTGCCGGGCGGCGCTGTGCGCCAGCGCACGACGCTTGAAAACACGGGCGCGGAGCGTCAGTACGTCGAGCTGCTCGGCTCGTCCTTCACCGCCGGGATAGGCAAAGGCGGCTCCCGTCCGTGGAAAAAACACAGATTCGTGATCCACTACGCGCAAAGCTGCTGGTGCGGCGAAGCGCAGTGGCGCCACGTTTACGCCGAGGACGCCGGGCTTTACCGCACGTACAACCACGGCTCACAGTCTTCGTTCCGCATAAGCTCTCAGAGCAGCTGGAGCACGTGCAGATACGAGCCCGTTGTGATGATAGAGGACACGGAGCTTGGTGAAACGTATTTTGCCGAGATCGAGACCGGCTCAGGCTGGTGCGTGAACGTCGGGATACGCGGATACCGTGACGACGTCGAGCTTTGCATCCTCACGACCGACTGCTTCGAGCGCAACGACGGATGGTACGCGGAACTCGGACCGGGTCAGAGCGTGACGACGTGCTATTCGACCGTGGGACGTGTAAGCGGCGGCTTTGAAGAAGCGGCGGCGGCTCTGACGCTTGCGCGCAGAGCGATATTCGGGACCGGCTTCGAAGGCGGCGTTCCGCCTCTGTGCTTCAACGATTATATGAACTGTCTCTGGGCGCTGCCGACTCGCGAAAAAACGCTGCCGCTCGCAGTCGCCGCGGCGCGGATCGGTTGTGAATACTACGTTATGGACGCCGGCTGGTACGGAAAGAACAAAAACGACGAGTACGATCTCGGAATGTGGGAGCCGGACGACGCTCTTTTCGGCGACGGCGGTCTGAAGGGTCTTTTCGACGATATAAAAAAGCTCGGCATGAAGCCGGGCATCTGGTTTGAGTTCGAGTCGGCGGGGATAGAATCGCCCGTGGTGCGTCAGCATCCCGAATATATCCTGCGCCGTCACGGCCATCCTGTCGGAGGTCGCCGCGTCCTGCTCGATTTCAGAGTCGAGGGCGCACGCGAGCATATAAGATCACGCGTGAAGGCTCTGTACGACATGGGCGTCAGATTCATCAAAAACGATTATAACGCGAACACGGGGGCGGGCATAGATCCGAACGGAGCCGGATCCGTGCGTGAGCACGCCGCGGCGTTTTACGCGTTCATCGACTCGCTCCGGGAGGAATTCCCGGACCTTATAATAGAAAACTGCGGCTCGGGCGCGATGAGGTCGGATATGGAGACGCTTTCTCACTTCCATCTGCAATCCGTATCCGATCAGGAGGATTATTTCCGTCTGCCGTCGATCGTATCGGGCTCGGCGGCGTGTTATCCGCCGGAGCGGTGCGGCGTCTGGGCGTATCCGTACCCGACGAAGATAGATTTCCGCACGACGTTTTCACCCTCGTACGCCTTTTCGTCGCAGTTCTCGGACGGGAAGCTGACGTCGTACGCCTGCGTCACCGGGCTTGCCGGGCTTACGTATCTGTCCGGGCGGATAGACGCGGCGGACGGCTTCAACACGGAGCTTATGAAGGCGGCGGCGGAGCTGTATAAGAAATACCGGGCGAATATCGCCGGCTCCGTCCCCGTCTATCCGACCGGCACGTTCGATCTTGATTTCGACGGCGTCGAATCGTTCGGTCTGATAGACCGCATCTCCCGTACGCTTCTCGTATACGTATGGAACAATTCGCAAAACACCTGTGTACGCCGCCTCGATCTGTCGAAATATATACCGGGCGGCACGGTAACGGATATATATCCCGACGTCTCAGGTTACGGCTCGCGTCTGTACAAAACGGAGCTTGAGATCACTCTGCCCGCGGGCAGATCCGCGGTCTTCACCGCGATAAAATACTGACGTCACCGCTTGGCGGCGGGGTTGTCCGGTACCTTTATCCGTACCTCGATCATCCCGTCGCCGTCGCTGCGGGACTGCTCTACCGGGATCCCGGCGGCGCGGACTATGCCGACGGCTTTATCTATCGTATTGAGAAATATTCTTATATCCTTGATGACTATCCTGCCGGGGAAGCTCTCCGGCTTTTTTGACGGAGCGGCGCCGTCTGCGAGCTGTTCCGTCTGTCTGACCGTCAGCCCCTTTGACGCGGCGGCGGTCAGTATCCTTTTTCTGACCTCCGGGTCGCTTGCGCGGAGAGCGGCGCGGACGTGCCGTTCCGTGAGCCCTCCCTCGGTCACGATACGCCTCTCGTCCTCACCGAGCTTCAGAAGCCTCAGCTTGTTTGCGACGTACGACTGGCTGACAGACAGCATCCGCGCGACATCCTGCTGTTTCACGCCGTATTTGCGCAAAAGCGCTCCGATCGCCTCCGCCTCCTCGAACATGCCGAGATCCCTGCGCTGGATATTCTCCACAAGCGACATCTTCGCGGACCCGCATCTGTCCGCCTCGACTATGATGCACGGCACGTACGGCAGCTCGAGCGAGCGAGCGGCGCGGAGCCTTCTCTCCCCTGCGACAAGCTCGTAAAGCCCGCCGAACGGCGATTCCTCCGGCGACAGGCGCCTTACGGTCAGCGGCTGTATTATCCCGTATTCCTTGATGCTGTCGGCAAGCGACGAAAGCGCGTCCGCATCGAAATCACGCCGCGGCTGATCGGGATTCGGACATATCCGCGACGGATTTATCATATGTATCCTCGCCGCGTCGTCCTCACGCCGAAGCCCGTCCTCGTATTCCTTCAGCTCCTTCTCGTAGTCAACGAGACGAAGGAGCTGTTTTTTTCTCTCTCCTCTGCCGAACACCGCCGCGCCTCCTTTTGTTTTTCTCATAATACCACGGCGTGCGGATGGAAATTGTCATATCATGTCACGGTTTTTCAAAAAAGTACTTTACATTTACGTTTCCATATGATATAATATATCTTGGCAAACAATTCGGATCTCGGAGCGCATATGAACAGGATCAGATATATACTCGATTTATCGAATATCACACCGCCGAAAAACACCGCCGGCGATCTGACGCGCGCATACGACGCCGCGGCTGCGGCAAAAAAGAAGAAACGCGCGGCAAAAATAACGCTCGCCGCCGCGGCGGCGCTTCTTGCGCTCGCTCTGTCCGCCGCCGTTTTCTTCATTGCGAAACGAAACGGACAAAACGAAAAGCCAAACGACCCGGCGCCGTCCTTCACCGGCATCCCCGTTATCGGCTTCGATCCCGACAGCGTCGGGCTGACCGAGTTTGTGATGACTTATACGGATCTGGCATCTCAGAGTCTTGTGATCCCCTTCAACAGGACAGACGAGCTGTACGGATATTTCGGGGACGAAAAGAAATACGCGGAGATAACGGACATGCAGATCGCCCGGACGCTTTACTTCGGAGCGGACGGCTTCTCCTTTGCCGAGCTGTATTCAGGTCCTTTGAGCCGTGTTTCCGATCTGCCGGACGGGATGCGCACTCTCACGCTCGGAGCATGCCGCAGGGGCACCTTCATATATCTTCTCACGCTCGGCGTGCACGTCGTTCCGATTTCGCTGCCCGACGCAGACGCGGACGGCGCGGCGCCCTGCGCGCGGCTTGAAGACGCGGACGTCGGGGACGCAGGCGAACTTTATTTCAACGGAACATCTTATTACGCGCGTTTTTCCGACGGTTTTCCGTGGAAAAGCTCGCTTAGAATATTCAAGATAAGATACGAGCACAATAACGCCGTGATATACGACGTAACGGAGCCGGAAACGGTCCCGATAGACGGCGTCTACCGCTGCCGGACTGACGGCGGGGTATTTGAATTCACGGCGGATCCGTCTCTTCTCTCACCGAAGGGATACGGCGGCAGGCTTTGCGATTACCCGATAACGGCAGATCTGTGCCGTGAAGAATTTTCGCCCGGGATCATAAGACTTATTATAAACAAATACGGACTTGAATGGTTCGTCCCCGCCGCCGTCACGGACACAGGCCGCGGCGCGAAGGCGTTTATCGGCAAGGGCGTTAAATACGACCCCGAGAAAGGCTTTTACGACTTTATGACGCAAGAGCCGGTCGACGTTTATTACGATCCGTCAGCCGACACTCCGTTCTTCGGCGAAAACCTTGCGTCGGGCAGCAAATACGCGGTCGCCCCGGTGAGCGCCGCGGGAGAGGTCTCCGTTCCGTACACGGTCGACCCCGTGAGCGTCCTGCGCACCGGCACGGGATTTTTCCCGGGTTTGAAGATAAATGCGGAAGAGTCGACGGAATACGCGTATCCCGTTTACAGAAACGGAAACGACGACGCCGATTATCCCTTCATACCGTATTCGAAGGCTATACATATGATCACCGGGGAATGCGCGGACTCTGACGTCGGCAAGCTTTGCGGCTCGGAGCCCGGGAGCTATCAAAGACCCCTGTCCGCGGACTTCCGCATAAACGCGGAATTCATCCCGGATACGAGGACCGTGCGGATATACGGGAACAAGTCCGGCAAATACGGCGCGGTGTCCCCCGGGTACAGGATAAACGAGCTGCTCGGATACGAGGTGCACGGACTGTATCTTACGGATTTTTCCGGCTGTATCTGCGGTCTGCATCTTCCGGAATACGATCTGCTGAGCATAAGCGACGGAGGGGCGTCGCGCCTTTACACCGTTACAAACTCCGATAACGAACTTGTTTACGTTTACTATTCATATTTGCCGGACGGTACCGGAATGATGCCGTATGAGGAGACGGGCGGTATTCCAGCCGACTTTTTCCGCCTCGGCGTGCTTCCGGGCAAACGCCCGTGCTGTATAATATCCATTTCGTCCCCGCCGGCGCCTTCGCCGGATGACGTCCGCTGCGTATACGTAACGTACGCTTTATTCGAAGCGGGCCGCCCGTTTCCGGCGGCGGTCGGAGGCTGCGCCGCGTTTTCCGAAGACGGCTCGGTCTTCTGCGAACGGTACCGCTGTGTGAACGCGGCGTATACGGTCCCGAACGGCAACCCGGTCCGGACCGCGACGTACGTATGCAGTCTGAAGGACGGGGTCCTGTCTTTTGTGGGAGGAGGAGCAGCGCTGTATGAATAAACTCAGATATATACTTGATCTTTCAAACGTTGCGCCGGGCGAAAAAACGGCGCAGAACGTTGCCGGCTCGTATGAAAAAGCCGTTATAAAGCGGACGAAAAGCAAAAAAACGTTGAAGCTTTCCGTGATCATATGCTCCGCGGCGCTCGTCTGCGCGGCTGTTTTTGCCGGTGTCTTCACGCTGATGAATATAAAGCCTCACCGTCTCGGCGAATACGCCGTGGTGGCGGAAAAGGGCTATTATGTGCGGCGTACCACGTTTCAAAAGTCAGAGCCTTATATGAGGCTTGACGGCGATACGGTCACGGTCCCCGTCGGGGCGACGTGTTTATTCGCCGAATACGGCGAGTTTGGCGACAGGGTCGCGCGTTCGCTGTTCTTTCAGGCGGACCGCATGGTCATCGCGTCCGACTCTGACGGGGACCGGGAGCTTTCGGCTCTGCCGCCCGGGATCACCGTATTCACGCTCGGCACGTATGACGAAGGCACGTTCATATACGATCTTACGCTCGATCTGATACAGACGCAAATATCGGACGGAGTCTTTTCCGTCGCTCTGCCGGACGGCAGGGACTTCGGCGTTTATTATCCGTCTCCCAACGGGCTTGACGCCCGTATCAGATTCTATGAGGACGCGGATCATCTCTCGCATACAAAAATAATAAAACACAGACGTGAAAACGGCTCCGACGTGATATACTCGGTTTATGACAACCCGGACGTCAAAGACTCGGACGGCGGTTATATCTGCGCGTTCGGCGGCAGGAAGGCGTTTTTTACCGACGGCGGCAAGAATCGCCTGTCGTACGCATTTCGGGATTGCATGATTCCGCTGTACGACTGCACAGTGACGTTCGACAACACGTACTCCGAAGGCGTGACCGACAGGGTGAAGGTCAACGCCGTGATCGAACAGCTCGGGCTGCAATGGTTCATACCTCTTGCGGACGAGCCGGAACGGGACGGCGTATCGGTTCTGACGGGCGTCGGCGTGTATTACGACACAGATGAAAACGCGTTTAAAACGTACGGATCGGATCATACCGTCGGCGTACATTACGACACCATGCTTGAAGCGCCTTATTTTGACGACAGACTCGGCGAAGGCACGGCGGTCATCGTTCTGCTCGGATCCGACGAAAAGATCATACATACGGAAATATGTACTTCCGATACGCTGTACGAAAGATACAATATCGACACGTCGGTCGACAGCGCGTCAAATACGTTTACGTATCCCGTGCTGAAGCTGACGGATTACCGCATAGGTCCCTTTCAGCGGTTTTCATCCGAGCTTTACGCCCTGTGCCGCGGCGTGATACCGGACGCGCACGCGACCCTGTTCGGCAAATACGGCGTCAGGATCGCGCCTGAGGAACCGAAGGCGGTCATGCTTGACGGCTCCGGCTTCGCATACGAAGTATCTTCATACACGTCTTACAGAACTATCGTAAGAAACGGCTACTCCGTATCAGAAAAAACGTACAACGGCGTGAAGTACAAACACTTAAAGGCGTACGGATATGAAAAACACGGAATGCTTATGACGGATCTGTCCGGGCGTGTTACGGGCATCGCGTCCGCCGGCGAAGCGCAATCCTTCGCCTCGGGGGCTGACACCCTTCATATAATAGCCGACGCATCCGGATACGTGCTTTACTGTTCCTATGCCGATCCGTCTCCGGTCGGCGGCACGGGGCGATACTGCTTCGAGCGGCTCGAGGGCGGGATGTACGCCGGATATCTTCAGATCTACGATAATGAATACCCCGGCGTCCCGGAATACGAGGGCGACGGAGTTTACAAATACAGATATTACTCAACGTTTGAACAGCCAAGTACGATACCGTTATATACGGCCAGCGGCTCCGTATGTAAGGATCTCGATTGCGGCATGAGCGTGGAGAGCTGTTACGGAGTCACAAGGCTGACCCCGGATCCCGGATTCGACGAAAGCTCCCTGTTTTATCAGGCGCTGATCAGATACCGTGAAAATGACGGACTTATAACGATCAGGATGGAGATCATCGAATGAATAAGATCAGATATATACTCGATCTGTCAAACGTGACGCCGCCGGACGATCTGCCGCGGAAGCTTATGCTTCTGCACGACGAAGCGCGGAAAACGGCGGAGACGGGCAAAAAACGCCGGAAGCGGATCATCATCGCGGCGGCGGTCGTTTCAGCCGTGCTTGCCGCCGTGCTCGGCGCTTACGCCGTGAACAGGTACGTTATACCGCGCGGTGACGCTGACGGGACGGACGGCGCCGTCATACCTCCGGGCGATGAGGCGTACGCGGCTTTTACCGACGCTTACGAAAACGACGAGGCTTACTCGGCGCTCAGAGCCGTGATCGGATCGACGGATCTCACAGGCTCCGCCGTCACGTACGACGAGAGCTTTTCCGACTCATGCATCCGGTTTTTCGGCACGGACGACGTGATGAAGGTACTCCGCACCGTGTACCCTCTCGCGTCCGGATTTTACCGCGCGGAGCTTTTGTCATCCACGTATCCGCGACCCGGTTATCAAGCCTCCGGCGCGGGGAACCGCGTCGTAATACTCGGAACGTATATGCGGGGATCCTTTGAATATCTGCTCACGGTGAAGCTCGGCGCCGACGGCTTGCCCGACGGCTTGGACGGCGCCGACCGCCTGATCTTCACAGATGACGGATCCGTATACGCCTCAAGCGAGTCCGCCTTCATCGCCGTTCTGGACAGGGCGAAAATATACAGGATAAGATTTGAAATGGGAACGCCCGTGATATACGGATGCGAGAAAGCTTCGACGTTGTCGAGCGCGATGAAGGAGCTTGACAGCACGCGCCTTCGCGTTCCGTTCACGTACGCCTGCGACGTTTCCCGGCTCGGGTACACGGAGTTTTCAACGGAGCCCGCCGGCGGAACTCGCGTTATCGGAGACTTTTCCGAAGGCGCTGCAAACGCGGTGAGCCCGGTATGCTTCAGCCGTTCGCTGTACACCGACGATACCGGACTGAGATCAAAGCTTGAGATCATTTACTCATTCCCGGGCACGGAATGGTTCTTTCCGTATCTTACGTACGAGGAGAACGGCGATCACGTCGTCATAGGCGACCGGCTGACGTTTTACGACGGCTTCCGTCTCGACGGCGCGGGTACCGTAAACGGGCTGTATTACGACCCGATGAATTGCGACAGCCCGTATCTTTCGCTTTCAGCCGCCATGCCGCACAGTCTGTGCGAGTACAGATTCAGAGACGGAGAAGTTGGCTCGGCACAGGTCGGCTTCGACGAATTCACGGCTCTTTTAAAAAAATACGGCGACGGCGAAAAAAAGATATACGGCGTCTACCGTATACCTTATATGACCGACCCGGATATGCACGTGCCGTACTTCGATCTGCGCGGCGATCTGTTGCCCTTCTGCGACAACCCGGAGGCTCTGTCCGACCGCGGCTTGTTCGAGCCCGCGTTTTTCGAGGAGCGTGGTCTGTATTTTCCCAAGGCATACGGCGACGCGCCTGATTCGACGGTGAACGTATCCGTACGCTTTTCCGACGTACTGACCGTAGGCGAAGGTACCGTGCAGAAGGAGACGCGCCGCGGTGTGACGTATACGCGTTACACGGCGGAGGCTTACCGCGTATGCGGAATCTTTGTGACCGATCTTGACGGCGACGTCGTCGGTCTGCTCGATAACGGCGCCATACTGTTCTTCAACGGGCAGAACGGCCGTGACACACGGCTTACGGTCATATCCGAGGAAGGCGAGGTCGTCTTCTGCGGAGCGCACGATCAGCCGTGCGACATGAACGGAACGTATCCGTATTACAATACGTCGCTCGGGATACGCGCGGGCACGGTCGTTTCCATGATGCCGCGCAGCGCGCTGCCTGTATCCGTGAGCGACGGCGGCGACGGATCCGTGACTGTACAGATGACGCCTGCCGGAGTCTTCGGCGGATTACGTTTCAGATCCGGCGTGCCGTGCGAATGGGTCAAATACGACGATCCGCGTTTTTTGGGTACGGCGCCTCAGCTCTCGCCCGGCGTTCTGACGTATTCGAAGGGCAGATTCACGTACGGCACTGTCCGGGGAGGCGCCCCGCTCGTCAGCATGACCGTCAAGCGGCTTTATACGGGAAAAATAGAGATCACATCTTATGAGGAATAGATTATGGATAACGTGACAAACGTAAAAGAAAAGCTCGCCGGGCTTACCGACCAGGCTTACAAGCTGGCGTTCATACTGACCCTGTCAGAGGAGGGCGCCGAGCAGACCGTCGTCGCCGCGGCGGCGCGTCTCTGCCGCGCAAAAGCCGACGGAGATATAAAGGAACTGTTTTTCAAAGCCGTCTGTGCGGAGGCTAAAAACGTTCGCACCGAGCCTATGACGGCGGAGCGGATCACGGAGCGGTTCGGGGTGAAAAGCGACGATTTTTACGAATTCATCAAGCTCCCCGCAAGACAGAGGGCGGTGCTGCATCTGACGGAATATGAAAATATGACGGCGGAGCAGGCCGAAAGGATCGCCGGCAAATGAGCAGGATACAGATCATACTCACGGTTATCGGCGCGGGGTTCGCCGCCGTCAATTACGCGGTGTTCTGGATATCCGGGCGCGCGAACGCCGTGCCGATCGCGCCCGTTGTGCTTCTCTGTATTATCGTTCCGCTTCTTGTATGCGTGTTTTTCGGCAAAGCGTTTTCGGGCGCCGCGCCGCGCGTGTACGAGACGCTGAAATGGATATATATCGGCGTGGGACTGCTTTACACGGTTTCGTTTTTATGCTTCTCCGTTTTCGTAACGCACGGCGTGAAGGACGCGCCCGACGCCGAAGTGTATATCGTCTTCGGCTGCAAGACGAACGGCTACACGCCGACGTACGCGCTCAAAAGGCGCCTTGACCACGCATACGGGCTTCTCTGCTCGCACCCCGGGTCTGTCGCCGTGCTGTCGGGCGGACAGGGGGACGACGAAACGGTCTCCGAGGCGGAATCCATGCGCGCGTATCTCGAATCGCGCGGGATAGAAAAAGACCGGCTTCTTATCGAAGACAGATCGACGAGCACGCTTGAAAACATACGCTTTTCCGCCGCGCTGCTTGAAGAAAAGGGACTGACGGGCAAAAAGCTTTGCGCCGTATCAAACGATTTTCACGTAAAAAGGATACTGCTGCAGGCGGATCATCTGGGCGTGGAGATGAGCGCTTCGCCTGCAAAAACGGATTCCCCGCTCAAGCTCTGGCAGAACCTCATACGCGAATACATGGTATGGGTCCGCCGCGGGCTCACGGGAAGCTGGGAAGCGTGATATTATGATTTCGGAGAAACAATGAACGGATTCAGCGATTATTATACCGGCGCGGAATACAAGCCGGTGAGACGGTACGTGGCGAAAAGGATCGTAAAAGCGGCGCTTGTCTCAGCCGCGTTCGAGGCCGTTTTTCTCGGTATCGGCTTTTTCTGGTCAAGTCACACCGGCTTCGGCGCGGGTTGGCTTGCGATTCCTCTGATGGGTATCATCGGGCTTTCCGGCGTGAAAATAAGCGGTCTTCTTTCGCTTTTGACGGACCGTCCGTGCGAGGGCAGGATCATAGAGATAAGGGAGACGACGGAGGACAAAACGAACACGGTGTACGGTCAGATGATAAACTTCGATCAGAAGGTGTCGAAGCTGTCCGTATACGTGCAGAAAACGAACGGCGACGTACGCCTTTTCGAGACGAAGTTCGACAAGACCCCGCACGACTATTACAGGGAAGGCGACGAGGTCCGCCATTACAGAGGTCTGCATCTGTTTGAGAAGAAAGACAAGTCGGGGGACGAAAAGCTCATCTGCCAGGTCTGCGAAAGCTACGTGAGCATAAGCGAGGATCACTGCCCGTTCTGCAAATACAAGCTGTTGAAGTAAAAAGCGACAAAAAAAGCCCTGAGGGAGAGGTTACGTAAGGAAGAAACAAACCCACTCTGACGTCTTTCGATTATCGAAAGTGTCATAGTGGGTTATTCTCTTTCAGCTCGTCTTAACTTCTCCGACGCAGGAATGATTTATAAATCAGCTGAATTGCCGCTTTGCGGCAGCTAAATTAAATTCGCCTGTAAGCTCGGCGCAGCCGAATTCAGCTTGCGAAGCAAATTCAGCTGACCGAAGGTCAATTTAGCTCGCGAAGCGAATTTAGCTGACCGAAGGTCAATTTAGCTCGCAAAGCGAATTTAGCTGACCGAAGGTCAATTTAGCTCGCGAAGCGAATTTAGCTGACCGAAGGTCAATTCAGCTCGCGAAGCGAATTTAGCTGACCGAAGGTCAATTTAGCTCGCGAAGCGAATTTAGCTGCGGTGTACTTCCTTATGAAGTACACCGCTACCGGGCTTTTTTTATTCAGATCTTTTCAAACGACTCGACGTCGAGCACGAATATCGTCGCGCCGCCGACCACCGTTTCCTCCGCTACGCTGTCGTTGCGGAGACCGCGTCCGAACGAATTAGTGGACGGGGTGACCTGCTTTCTCGTACTGCAATGCTTTTTCAGTATTTCCTTTATCTCGCCGACGCGGTCCGCCTCGGTACCGATAAGAAGCGTGGTGTTGCCGACCATGAGGAAGCCGCCGGTCGTTGAGAGCTTAGTTACAAAGAATCCTTCCTTAGTGAGAGCCGACGTCGCGTTTACGCTGTCGTCGTTCGGGACTACCGCAAGAACAAGTTTCATTTATGTTTCTCCTTTACAGATCAATGTTTATTTTGAGCCAGCTCTTTTTATCGAGCTTCATGATATCGGGTATCTCGTATCTGTTGTCGTCGCTGTCGCGGAACAGTATCCTGCCGTCGTACAGATTTTTTATATCCGAATGGCGGTTGCGTATATCGAACGCGCGCTCGCCGTAATTCGTCATCACTCTGTATTTGAGCAGTCCGTTCTTCTCTTTTCTGTCGAGTATCTGCGTTATCTTCGGTATCATATAGTATTCGTCAAGGCACTTTTCGACAGCCTCGCGTGATTCCGGCAGTATCGCCGCAAGATCTCTGATAAGCGCGACCTCTTTCAGATCGTGATCGAGCAGGGTTATGTATTTCGTAAGTCCCGAGAGCGGGAACAGGCGGCGAGGCTCGAGATCCTCGAATTTTCTGCCGTCGAACATTTCAAGATCCACGTGCGCGAATCCGCGGTACGTTATTCTCGCTTCGTCTGCGTTTATGTACAGTCTGTTATTCATATCGCACCTCACTCGAAATTCTCTTCCGCTTTCTGCTTGCTCACCTGCTCCGACATTGACTGGATCTGGATGAGCCTGTAGAATTTGCCCTTGAGCGCCATAAGCTCGTCATGGCTGCCGCATTCGATTATCCTTCCCTTGTCCACGACGACGATCTTGTTCGCCTTGCGCAGCGTGGAAAGTCTGTGCGCTATCATAAGCGTTGTTCTGCCGGAGATGAGCCGCTCTATGGCTTCCTGTATCTGATTCTCCGTCTCCGAGTCGACGGAAGCCGTAGCCTCGTCGAAAACGAGTATGCTCGGATTTTTCAGCACCGCGCGGGCGATCGAGATCCTCTGGCGTTCGCCGCCCGAAAGACCCACGCCGCGTTCGCCGAGCATGGAATCGTATCCGTCCGGCTGAAGGATTATGAAATCGTGCGCGTTTGCGACGTCGGCGGCGTTGATGACCTGCTCAACGTGCGCGTCCGGCACGCCGTAGGCGATATTGTTGAAGATCGTATCCGAGAACATCATCGGCTCCTGCTGGACGTATCCGATCTTGCTTCTGTAATACGTCATGTCTATGTCCTTGATGTTCTGACCGTCGAGAAGTATCTCGCCCTCGTAGTTGTCGTAGAAGCGCATCAGCAGATTTATCATCGTCGATTTGCCGGAGCCGGTCGTTCCGACGATGCCGACGATATCGCCGGGCTCAATCGTCAGGTTTATATCCGACAGCGTTTTTTTCGCGCGGTCGAAGCTGAAGTTGACGTTTCTGAACTCTATCCTGCCTTCGATCTTCTCCGGGCAGTTTCCTTTACCGAAGTCGGGCTCGGGCTCGGCGTCGAGTATGTCGAGCACGCGCTCCGCGGAGGCGAGAGCGCCCTGATAGCTGTCCGACAGGTAGGCGAAGAAGTTGACAGGTCCGTAGAACATCGAAACGTAGCTTAAAAACGCCACGAGAAGACCGGGTGTGAGTCCGCCCGTCTTGTTGATGACCCAGCTGCCGCCGATGCCCCAGATCAGAAGCGATCCGCAGGTGACGATGAAGTTGACGACGGCAGGGAAGGTATTCGTTATCTTCGCGGAGCTCGTGTCGACCTTATACCATTCGTCGTTGTATTTTTTGAATTTCTCCGCGGCTCTCTGCTCGCCGGCGAACGATTTTACGACGCGTACGCACGGGATCGTATCGGTGAGCACCGAGGAGACAGCCGCCCATCTCTTCCAGATTCTGCGGTAGAACGGCGCGATCTTGCGGCTGAAATATTTTGCGCCGAGCACCACGATCGGCACCGGGCACAGCGCGAGCAGCGAAAGCTTCCAGTCCTTGATGAACATGATGATGACTATGCCCACGAGCAGGAAAGCCTGAACGACGATCTCCTGCGAGATCCTCAGCATGAACGCCTGAAGCGTGTTCGTATCTCCCGATATACGGTTGATGACGGAGCCGGTCGACGTTTTGTCGTAGAATTTCATCGGCAGATGCTGCGCCTTTTCATAAACGTCATTGCGCAGATATCTGACGATCCTGTCTCCTGCGATCCTGAGCATATATCCGCGAAAGCCGTTGAGCAGAGTCCCTATGATATACGATCCGAGGAGCATCAGAACGATGGCGATGAGCGACTTCATCTTGCCCATCGGCAGAACGTCGTCAACGAGGCGCTGAGTGAGCGACGGCGGCAGAAGCGCGAGCGCCGTCGACGCCATAGACATGAACAGCGCCGAAAGCAGCAGCGGGAACTGCGGCTTGACGTATTTCAGCAGCTTCGACACTATCTTGCCCTTGGACTGGCATTTGATGCACTCCGCGCCGGGGCGCAGAAGCGTCCTTCCGCATTTCGGGCAGACGCGCATCTTCTTTTCGTACGCCGCGCTGACTATCTCCATCTGTTCGTCGACGTTCTCTCCCTTGCCCACCGCCTCGATGAAGGCGGCGGCAACGTCGCAAAGATCGGCTATCGCGTACGTGTATCTGAAGACGGTCTTTTCACCGCCGTCCTTCAGCTTGAAGTTCATACGCGCGTTGCCGTACATCCGTTTTACCGTGACGCTTTCAATATCGGAAAAAGCCGCCGAAAAGAAGCCGTTATCGTGATTTTCATCTACGATCACAGCCCGGCGGCTCGTAACCAGCAGCGTCGTGGTTGCGTATTTTTCAAAAAGCGACAGATCGCCGACGACGGCAAATAAAAGCCTTTCACCGTCGCAAAGCTGATTTTCGACCCACCCTCGGGCGTCATCCGGCATTGCTTTGTTGATCAGCGGCTTGGTTTCTTCCATGGTAACCTCCCAAAAGCCCGTATCAAAAAGAGTCGTTTTCACCGCGGCGTTTTCCGCAGTTTAAAACATTATAAGTATGATATCCTCCGATTTCAAGGCTTTTTTCCGAAAGTTATCTGACGATGGGTAAATAATTTGTGAACACAATCCGGACGTCGCTGCGGCGCGTTCTGCACCCTGTAAATCGCGGACCGCGGAGGCACGAATGCCTCCGCGGTTTATTCAATATTATTTTATATGACCGATTTTATATGACCGAATTCGATATTGACGTTCGAGCCGCCGCCGAGCTCATAGTAAAGCGATACCGCAGTTTCTTCGCCGATCACCGAAAGAGATAAAACGAGCGTGCTGCCGCTGTTATCCAGGCAAAACGACGTGTTGCCGTCATTTACTCTGATCGTATGCGCGTCAGTACCGTATCCCATCGCCTCAAGCGCCTCGGCGGGCGTCATATCCGGGGTAAGCCCGAACGGCATATCGAATCCTTCGGCGCCGGGATACACGAACAGTCTCGTTTCAAAAACGGTCGAACGGTCGTCATGAAGTGAAAACACCGAAAAATCGTAAGCCTTATCGCCCGCGCGCAGGAACACTCCGTCCTCCTCATTGTGCACTTCAAGATCCGCCTCGGCGATTATCCTCGCCTTCAGAGTCGCGCCGTCGCCCTTGACAGAACCGACATTTATTAACAGATCCGTAATATTCATTCCGTCGTACAGCTTTCCGGTAAGCCACGTTTTAAGCTCTTTCATAACGGCATCCGTCTGTTCAGCATAAGCCGGATCCTCCTGCACGGGGGCGGTCGTCTCCGTCGCGGGGGCGGTCGTCTCCGTCGCATCATGTCCTGATTCGCCCGAAAGCGTCTTTATTTCGTTCGCGGTAAGCTTCATCGACGCGACGAACGAGCGACCTGAGCCGTGATACCGCATAACGTTTACGGCTCCGTCATACGACATTTCAAATGCGTATATTGTTTCACCGTCGAGCATCATCCGGAGCGTGACAGACGGGACAAGATCCCACGGATCGTCCAGGGCGTCATGTCCGTCGAGCATTGCGAAAAGCTTATGTATATCAATCTCCGACGCTTTCCAATCTCCGTTCTTTGCGACGGTGAATTCCGGCTCCGCGGCGATACGTGTGAAGCGCAGCTTTCCGTCAGCGTATTCTATCAGCACCCTCTCATCCGCCGGTACGGTGTTATGCAGTATCCGGTAGTTCGCCGTGAATCTGTAGCTGTATTCCGTGCGGTACGCAGCCGGCAGCACGGCTGTACTGTCGGAGCCCGGGACGGTGACGGTGTCCCACGTGACGGTCACGGTGATCTCAAAGCCGTTCACCGTGCTTGAAGAGAGCCTGATCCGGTCTTTGATCCACTCCTCGGCTTCGGTGATGCTTTCAAACATCTTATCGCCGACCTCAACGGATATGACAGCCCACGGTTTCCTTATAACGCTATGCAGAGGCAGAAGGTCGTTCAGGTATTCATCTCGCGTGATCTGACAGATGAAAGCCTTCGCTTCGTCCGTCTTTTGCGAGATCAGATCTGCGCCCTTATAAACGCGGGAGGCGTATAACGGCGGATATGCGTCTTCGTTGTCGCATTCTACGGCAAGACCGTATTCGCCTTTGAATTCCGTACCGGGATCCTCCGTGTCGGTCCCGGTATCGGTCGTGTCCGCGCCGTCGTCGCCGATATCATACGGCTCGCCGAAATAATAATTTCCGTTATCGTATCTGAGATAACCTGCGAAAAAGTCTTCTTGCGTTTCGTTATTTCCGCGGCCTATGGGAACAACCGTGCAGGTGCAGCCGATCGTTTTTCCGTTTGCGGTATCCTCAGCGCTGAGCTTTGCCAGCTCATAAGTTCCCAGATAACCGCCCGAGCGAACGTACTCGACCGCGCTTTCCGGCAGATACGCCCGTATCGCCCCGGTCTCTTTCGTCTGCGTATCGAAATATTCGATCAGCGTAGTGCCGCCGTACAACCCGGAATGCATAGCGTATCTGGTATGAATGAACGTCACCTTGCCGGTATCCTTATCCTCGGTGACGATCAGCTGTCCGAACGTGACCCCGTCGGGCTGCCGGTAATCGGTTTCAGCGATGATCAAAGGAAAGAGTTCGTCCCCGCACATAAACTCTTTGACGACGCCGGCACCGTCTTTATCGACAATAATCAACCTTCTGCCGTCCGTGTAAATACCGTAGCCGAGCTCCGATACGTGTTCGTTTCTGATCTCGGCGACGGCACCGCCTTCGAGCTGCGGGGGCAGGTCGGGATTCGTGACGATCCAGTCGGCCGCGGGGTCGATCACGGTCACTTCTTTGAAAAAGCACACGTTCTTATCCGGCTCGTCCGGTGACGGCAGCGTGGTGTCGTAGGGCTGAACATCCTCATTAAAGCTCGTGACTGGCCCGTACTCCGTATATACGGAATCTAATCCCGTGTCTGAGCCGGGAACGATAAGCGAGCCTCTGTATTCCGCGTATTTCAGCGCGCCGAACACGGACCCGCCGACAAGCGCGGCGACGAGGAATCCGCCCGCCAGCCGCAAGCCGAACGGAAGCGCCGTTCCGGTCTTCTCGCGTTTTACGCGTTGTCCGTTTATTGAATCTCTCACCGCTCCGGAATAATTCACGCCGGATTCAAGTCTTTCCGCTTTTTCAAAAAGCGCGTTTTCCATATCTTTGTAATCTTTGTTTTTGCGCATTGCTTTTCCCTCACTTAATACCCGGCAGCTTTCTGAACTTTTCAAGCGCCCTGTAATACTTTGTTTTTACCGTAGACAAAGGCAAGCCGAGCGATTCGGCAGTCTGACTCAGATCGTATCCGTAGAAGAAACGCAGTATTATGATCTGCCTGCTCCTGTCATCGAGCCGTGCGCTTGCAAGCAGATCGAAAAACTCAACGCTGCCGGTGTCCGGTCCGTACGAAAACAAGTCCTCCGCCTCGGAAAGGCTGACGAATTCTTTTCCGTGACGGTATAGCTTTTTCGCTTCATTATAAGTTATCTGAAGCAGCCAGCCGTCAAATTTGTCCGCGTCGCGCAGGCTGTCAAGCTTTTCCCACGCGTGTGCCACGGCGGAAGCGACCGCGTCGCGGGCGTCCTCGGTATTGCGCACTACCGAAAGCGCCGCTATGTACAGTTTTTTTTCGTTCGCCGTGACCGCGGCGGCAAATTCATCTTTTGTCATACTTTTCCTGTCCTCAGCTCCGGGAGCCGATAATACGTCGTTTGACCGTATTCCGCCTCTTTCGCTGCCTTTCATACACTAAGATTCACGGGAGCGGCAAAAAGTTTCAAAAATTTTCAGACACCTCACATTCGAGTGGTGAGTAAGTGCTCACTTAACAAAAGCAGACCGAGAACAGAATCAGTCTGCTTTTTCGTGTTCAACCGATATAATGAAGACGTTCGCTTCGCTCACTAATGAAGACGGGCTATGCCCTAATGAAGACGGCAACTGCGTTGCCTGCGGTACGCGCTATGCGTTTTTCCTGTTTTTCGCTCTTCTTATAAGATAGAAGACTCCGTAAAAGCCGGCTATGTACAGGATAAAAAGCAGATAAACGGCGATCGGGTAAAGCACGGGGTTCCCGTTTACCCAGCCGTATACGATATCGTACGGCGTGCCGTCTCCGCGGATCATGAACATATAGTTGTAATCAAGGATCCTGTCCGCCGTATACGCGGCGGCGCAGAAGCCCGTGATTATGAGGAACGTGATATGTATGTTCTTCCGCTTCATGCTGAGCATACGCGACACGGCGATATACAGCGCCGCAAATCCGGATATCGCGTGCGTCAGCGCCGATGCGACGTTGTCAACTGAGATCACCGGGTAGCTTGCGTAGTTGTTCCCGGCGCCGTACGTCCCGAGAAACGCGATGAGAAGTCCGAAAATGAATATGAAATCGAGCGAGGCTTCCTTTAATCTGCCGTGCGAAAACGCGGCGAGCGGAAGCGCTATCAGGAATATGCTGCACAAAAACAGCGGGAGCATATAAAGCCATCCGAGCGGATCGGACGATCTTACGCAGACGATCACAATCTTCGCGATCTCTATAACGTCGATCAGGATCGCGGAAACGATGAGAACGCGGTTCTTTTCCCTCTCGGTCCTGTTTCTGTAACGCAGACCGACGATAACGCCGGCGGCGATCATCAACGCCATGACCGACGAAACGAAAATAAGATGCTCAGCGGAAAAATACCCCTCGGGCTCTCTTGTATAGCCTCCGAAGCCGAAAAATTCTTTCATACATCACACGTCCCGTTTTTTTGTTATTATATCATAATAATTCCGGTTTGTCTATACTTTTACGGAAAAACCCCGTTTTTTCGCCTCATACAACGCCACGGACAGCGCCGCGACGTCCCCGATGCTGTCTTTGTAATACGACGGCAGTATCCTGCAGCCCTCCGCCGCGCCGGGGAGAGCTTCTTTTTTTACGTATTCCGCGATTTTGTCCCCGAGCAGATCGGCGCAGCGGGGATAAATACCGCCTATGACGACGGCTTCCGGGTCGAGCGTGTCTATGATTATCGCTATCCCTTCTCCGAGACGTCTGCCGACGCGGTCGAATATAAGCTTCGCCGTACGGTCTCCGCCCCTCGCGCACTCGGCTATCAGCTTCGCGCTGACGGCGGGCAGGTCGTCCGGCGTCGGACAGTAAGCGGGGCCCGGCAGTCCGAGCGAAAACATCTTTTCCGCCTCCGCCTGTCCCTGGCGCTTTATCCCGCCGCCGCTGCAGAAGCCCTCGAACGAGCCGGCTTTGCGGTATCCGACGGGACCGCGGCTTGAAAGCCTGATATGTCCCACCTCGCCCGCGTTGCCGCTCTTGCCGCGGTAAGGCGCGCCGTTCAGTATAAGTCCGGCGCCCATCCCGGTGCCGAAGGTCAGAAACACCATGTTGTCGCAGCCCTTGCCCGCGCCGCTCTGCCATTCGGCGATCGCACAGGCGTCCGCGTCGTTCTTTATCGCACAGCCGGCGCCGGTGACGCGGCTGAGCTCTTCGCATATATGAACGTCGTCCCAGCCCGGCAGATTCGGCGGCGATTTGATCACGCCGCGCTCCTCGTCAAGAGGCCCGCCGCAGCTGATGCCGATGAAATCCGCGTGGCCGAGAGACGCCGCGGCGGAATATATCCGCGACAGCGTCTGCTCCTTCGTCGTGGTCTCGATCTTTATTTTTCGCTTTACCGTGCAGCTTTCGTCGCCCGAAACGACGGCGCACTTCGTACCGCCTATATCAATGCCTATCAGATCCATTTTTTCACTCCGTAGCCGGCTTCGCCGTACATATCGATAAGGTCGTCAAGCGATATTCCGCGCGCGTCCGCTATGTAGTGGCTTCTTCCGCGCACGGTCTTTCCCTCTCCGTCTTCGTATTCCCAGCCGATGAGCAGGAATTCGTTTTTGTAATCCGTCTCGCATACGACGGTCTGCGAATGCGCGGACACGTCCGCCGTGTATGACCGAACGCCGGGCTTCCCGTACCGCGCGACGGTTACGTTCACCGTCACGCCGTAGCACAGCTCGCTGTCGGCAACAAGAGTTATCCTGCCGTCAACCGGCTCCTCCGCCATGACGGTGACGGGACGCTGAACGGTCTTTATGACGTGATAGGCGAGCTTTTTGTCGCCGTACCAGTCTATCACGGCGTCGGATATCTGCGGCCAGCAGTCGATAAGGTTCCACCAGATAACGCCGCCGCATTCGGCTTTTCTCAGCCTCATCCGCTCAATGAAATACTTCATCGCCTCCGCCTGGCTGATCTGACTCGCCGCGGCGAAATCGCTCATATCGGACGGAACGCAGCCGAGCAGCTCCTTCACCTGAGCCGCCATGAGCGGTATGCGGTACGAGAACGGCGCGACCTGATTTCTTTCCGGCGAGGCGCTGTGCACGAGCCAGTCGACTCTGATGCCTCCGTTTTCATCGTAAAACGTCTTCGAAGATTCTTCGGACAAAAACCGCGACAGAGACAACGGCGACGGGCAGCCGTGATATCCTGTCTCGCTTGCGAATTTCGCTTTCGCGTTTCTGTAATAATCTCCCTTGTAATAGTCGCGCGGTCCCCAGAGATGGTCTTCCGACAGCATTTCTCCGCGCTTATACGCCGTTTCGTCGACGTACGGCGACGACGGCAGATAAGGTCTGCACGGATCGGTCTTCGACAGTATTTCGGGAAGCGTCTTTCTCGTGATCTTGTTGGGCGAAGGATCCATGTGCGTGAAAAGCGCCGTCTGATCGCATTCGTTGTCGCCCGCCCAAAGCAGAAGCGACGGGTGGTTCCTGTATTTCTTCACGACGGACTCCGCCTCCCGGGCGAAGCGCCTGAGAAATCCTTCGTCATTCGGATACACTCCGCACGCCATCATGAAATCCTGCCAGATCAGAACGCCGTGGCTGTCGCAGTAGTCGAACAGCTCGTCGCATTCGTAAACGCCGCCGCCCCAGCATCTGACGCAGTTGCAGCCGGATTCTTCAAGCGCCGGAAAGATCCTGCCGATAAGCTCACGGTCGCGGCTGTGGAACGCGTCGACCGGCACCCAGTTCGTGCCCATGACGAATATGCGCTGTCCGTTGACGTAAAAGTTGAATTTTCCGCCGTTTTCTTCACTGCGGTCGAGGCTTACGGTCCTGATGCCGATACGGAGAGCTTTCTGATCCACGGTCACACCGTCTTTGCAAAGCCTTACCGTCACGTCATAAAGCTCCGGGTCGCCGTAGTTTTTCGGGTACCACAGACAGGCGCCGCGCACGGTGAATTCCGTCGCCGCCTCACCGTCCGATATCTCCGCCTCCGCGGTAAAGCGCGAATCGCCGCACGCGCCATCTATGATCACGCGATGATCGCCGTCCGGGCAGACCGCCGAGACCTCGGCGAAAAGTACCGCGTCGCCGCCGTCGAGCCGTTTCGTGTATATGAACGCGTCTTCGATGTACGGCGCACGTTTGCGTATCAGAGATACGCCGCGCCAGATGCCGCCGCAGAGGAATCTCGGGGCGATGTCCCATCCGGTCGCGCTCGCCGGTTTGCGAAGCTGCAGAAAAGGCTTCAGATACGAAAGGGCGACGGAATCCTCGGTCGAAGGATATTTGTTGACGTAAAGCTTCGCCGGCTTGATATGAACGGCAAGACGGTTTTTGCCGCGGAGCAGACGAATTCCGCCCGCCTCGTGCGGGATGAAGGCGTTTTCCGTGCGCAGTACGCGTTCTCCGTTGAGATAAACGTCAGCCGCCGTGTCAAGCCCTTCAAAACGGAGGAAAAGACCGTCTTCACCGTCCGATTCGAATTCCTTGGTATAGAAGAAATGATACGTTTCGTATTTCTGATAGTCAAGCGCGTTTTCGCCGAAATAAGGATCGGGTCCGAGCCCCGCCTTGAATATATCGAGCTCGCAATTGCCGGGCACTTCTGCTTCATATTCGGGAAACACCGGCTCGTCAAGCCGGAAAAGTCCGGGGGCGGAAAGTTCGGGATCGTCCGGGCGCACGTAACCGAGCCCGGCAAGCGTATCGTGATCGGCAAAGGAAAAACGCCATTTGCCGCAAAGGTCGAGTATTTTTTCGATCATTGTCCGAATAACTCCTTTTCAACGCAAAGACATACCGCGTGGTACACGGGAAGATGAAGCTCCTGGATTTTGTACGTTTCGGATTCGGGGACGCAGATACGGATATCGCTCACTTCTGCAAGCCTGCCTCCGCTCTGTCCCGTGAGTGAAACGGTGACGGCTCCCCTCGCTTTCGCGGCGGTCGCGGCAAGACGCACGTTCACGGCGTTGCCGGAGGTGCTGATGCCGAGGAAAACGTCGCCGCGCCGGACGAGCGCGTAAGCCTGCTGAGCGTAGACGAGCGCGGGATCCGCGTCGTTGTTCCACGCGGTGGAAAACGCCGTCTCACCGTGAAGCGACACGACCGGAAGCGGTCTCTGAAGCCCCGCCGCAAGAGTCATACCGTCCTCACCGAAAGCGGAAAGGGCGGAGCTTTCAGCCGCGGTAAGCGGTCTTTTTTCACGGAATCCCTTCAGAAGCTCGCCCGCTATGTGCAGGGCGTCCGCGGCTGAACCGCCGTTTCCGCACACAACGAGCTTTCCGCCGCTTTCAAAGCAGCGTATGAGCTCAACGGCGAAGCTTTCGATGTCGCCCGAGCACACGCAAAGCGACGGATAGCGCGCCGTCAACGCCGTAAGTTCGTTTTTTGCTGATGGTTTCATTAGATACCCCCGTCTTCTGATGTCATCAATATTATATCACTTCGGCAGAAAAAGTCAATATAAAATTCGGGCGATCGCCGCGTTTTGTCGCCCGGTGCATCTGTCCCGTCATCCCGAGCGAAGCGAAGGATCTCCTTCGATCACTGTCGCGCATCAAACCGTGCCGCCGCGTTCCGTCATCCTGAGCGTAGCGAAGAATCTCCTTTGATTACTGCCGCACAACAAATTAGCCCGCCGCACAATCCGCGTTCCGGTGCTGCCCCCCCAACAGCCCGGAACGCGATGATCCGGCTGAGCCGGATCATAAAACCTCTACCGTTTGCTTCGCGCCCCCTCAACTCTCTCGGAGTTGTGGGAGGGGTAAGGGGGATGACGAGCCTTGCGCCGCCGGTGGCGGATGAAGCAAGGGAGGATCACGCAGCGGTCGAATAAGTCGAGCGCAGGCGCGGCAGCGCCGCGAAGACTTCCCCTGGGTACCGCAAGCGGGGATTCAAACAAGTTCCGTAAAATTTGGCCCGGAGACTCGCGCCCCATCAACTTATAGGGTTGATGGAGGGGACTAGGGGGTTTGGGGGTTATGAGGGGTGGGACCCCCAAGGCGTAGAGGCCGCCGGGCACGTCCGGTCGAGCCGCCGCGTCTTGTCATTCTGAG
>CACWOQ010000024.1 GCA_902762505.1 uncultured Ruminococcus sp.
ATCCACCGCAAGCGATTCACTTTATAAAGGTGAAAATGGCGTTCGCCTCATCCACCGCAAGCGGTCCCCCTTCCCCAAGAGGGGAAGGTAACGGTCCCCTTTCCCCAAAAGGGGAAGGTAGTTCGCTCCGCTCGGGATGACGGGAAGCTGCGGGAGCAGATCCGCAGGGCACCTGCCCCGGCAAGCCGTATTTCAACGATTGTTATTTATCTTTGTTAAAAAGTTTTAATAAATTTGACTTGAAAGACGGCTGCGGATGGTGTATATTAAATCAGATCATATTAAGATACAGGAGAATAAAAAATGAACGTACTTGTCGTAAACGCAGGTTCATCGAGCCTGAAGTACCAGCTTTTTGACACAGACACCGACAAAGTTCTCGCAAAGGGCATATGCGAGCGTATCGGCACCCAGACCCCGAACGGTATCGGCGCCGAGGGCAGGATCGAGCACAGAAAAGGCGATTCGCCCAAGATCGTTAAAGATATCCCGATGGAAAACCACGCCGTGGCGACCAAGATCCTCGTCGACACCCTTACCGATCCCGAGATCGGCGTTATAAAGGACATGAGCGAGATCGAGGCTGTCGGTCACCGTATAGTTCACGGCGGCCCCTACTTCTATGAAAGCGTCCTCATCAACGACGACGTTATAGAGAAGCTTGAAAAATGCGTAGACTTCGCGCCGCTTCACACCGTGCCGCACCTCATGGGCATCAAGGGCTGCACCGCCGTTATGCCGAACGTGCCCCAGGTCCTCGTATTCGACACCGCTTTCCATCAGACCATGCCCGAGGAAGCCTACACCTACCCGCTTCCCTATGAGCTCTGCGAAAAATACAAGATCCGCCGCTACGGCGCGCACGGCACGTCCCACCGCTTCGTCTCCGGCGAGATGATAAAGATAATGGGCGGCAAAGCCGAAGGCACGAAGATAGTCACCTGCCATCTCGGCAACGGTTCCTCCATATCCGCCGTAAAAGACGGCAAGGTGCTTGATACCAGCATGGGACTCACCCCGCTTGACGGCCTTATGATGGGCACGCGCTGCGGCTCCATCGACCCCGCCATCGTTCCGTTCGTCATGGAGCGCGAAGGCTACACCCCGAAGCAGATGGATGAGATAATGAACAAGAAGAGCGGATTCCTCGGCGTTTCCGGCATCAGCTCCGACAGCCGCGACATTGAAAAAGCGGCGGCGGAAGGCAATCCGAGAGCTCAGCTCGTAACGAAGATCACCGCTTATCAGATCAAGAAATTCATCGGCGCCTACACCGCCGCGATGGACGGCATCGACGCCCTCGTATTCACCGCCGGACTGGGTGAGAACAACCCCGAGCTCCGCAGCAGAGTCTGCGCCGGCCTCACCTTCCTCGGCATAAAGATCGACGAGGAGCTGAACGCCGTATCGCATCACCAGCCCAACATCGTCAAGCTTTCCACCGACGATTCCAAGGTCCTCGTATACCTGATCCCGACAAACGAGGAAAAGGTCATAGCTCAGGACACCGAACGTCTTGCCAGGAAGGCTCTCGGCAAATAATCACAAATATCAAAGATTCCTCATATCATACATCAGTATGACAGGAGGGATCTTTTTATGTCGGAAAAACAGATATATTTCGCGGCGGCAAACACCGGCAGCGGTTTCGTCAGTTATTTCAGCGAGATTTTCGACCCGGACGAGATGAAAAAGCTGTATATAATAAAAGGCGGTCCCGGGACCGGCAAGTCGACTTTGGCGGGAAAGCTCGCGGACGCGGCGGAGGAGCGCGGCCACACGGTAACGCGGTATCTCTGCAGCTCGGATCCGTCGTCTCTTGACGGGATCATGATAGAAGATCTGCGCGTCGGCGTGATCGACGGAACCGCGCCGCACGCGGCGGATCCGAAATACCCGGGTTCGGTCGACACGACGGTCGATCTTTACCGGTTTTTTGACGACGGATATCTGGAAAAGAACCGCGAGACCGTGACCGCCCTCGTAAAAAACGCGGCGAAAAAACACGCGTCGAGCCGCGTATACAGAGGCTACGCGGCGACCGCCGCCGCGGAGGCTCTTTCTCTCGTATCGTCCTGTACCGACGCCGCCAAGCTGAGGGGAGCCGTCGGAAGGGCGGTGTCCGCGCTCCGTCCGCGGCGCGGAAAAGCGCTGCACAGGCAGATCTCGGCGTTCTCGTCGGGCGGTGCCGTCAGCACCGACACCTACCGCCGTCTCTGCACAAAGAGGATCGGCGTCTGTGACGAGCACGGATCGGCGTATTTTTTCATGAATATGCTGAAGCAAAGGCTCGAATCGAACGGAGCCGGATTCTTTTACAGCACGGACACGCTGATCCCCGAAAACTGCGAGGCGATATACGTCCCGGAAGACGGCACGTGCTTTGAGATAACAGGCAGGCTGTCCGACACGGACGGGAACGGATACGAAAGGCTGATAAACATGAAACGCTTCGTCGACGCGGAAAAGCTCCGCGGCGTGCGGCAAAGGCTCAGAATGTGCGAAAAGGTTCGCTCGGGGCTTGACGCTGAGGCGGAGAAGCTGATCCGTGAGGCGGGAAAAATACACTCGGAGCTTGAGGCGGTATATAAAAACGCCGTCGATTTCGACGGCGTGTCAGAGCTTACAAAGAAGCTGACGGATATCATTTTATAAGCTCCGCGGAGACCTTCACAACGTCGCCGGCGCCCATGACGACGACCGCGTCGCCGGGCTGCAGAACGCTTTTCAGATAACGGACGACGGATCCGAAATCCCCCTTGTAAGACCCGTTTTCCGTGTCCCGGGCGAGCTTTTCGGCTGACATTCCGCGCGTATCCGTTTCACGGGCGGCGTAAATATCGCAATAGATCACCTCGTCGCAGTCGGCGAAGGCTTTGACGAATCCGCCGTAAAGCTCGGCCGTGCGTGAATACGTATGCGGCTGGAACACCGTGTAAAGCCTGCCCGCCGTCTTCTTTCTCGCTACGGACAGGGTTGCTCTTATCTCATCGGGATGGTGCGCGTAATCGTCGTAGACGTTTGCGCCGTTATACGAGCCTTTCAGCTCGAACCTGCGTGAAACGCCGCTGAACCCGGCGATACCGCGCGCGGCGTCTTTGCCGTCGATCCCGAGCATGACGCATACTGCGACACAGCAAAGCGAATTGATCACGTTGTGATCCCCGGGCACGCCGAGCTTTACGTGAGCGTAAAACGATCCTCGGAAATACGCGTCGTATTCGGGAAATTCACCCGATTTATCAAGTCCGACGGGGTAAACGTCGGCGTCGCCTGACGTGCCCGCCGTGATGAGCCTGCCGCCGTAATCCTTTATTATCTCCCGCGCGTTTTCGGAGTCGATATTCACGACGGCGGAAGGTGACTGAGACAGATATTTTTTAAAAGAAGCGTTATACGCCGCCTGATCGGGGAAATAATCGGCGTGGTCGAAACCTACGTTGAGCACGACGGCGACCGACGGGAAAAACGAGAGGAAAGAATCCGTGTATTCGCACGCCTCGAAGCAGAGCGCGTCGTATCCGCCGCGGCGGTAAGAGCTGCCGTACCGCGGCATAACGGCTCCGTTGAGTATCGCCGGGTCGAGACCGGCGGCGTCAAGCGCGGAGCCGAGCATGGCTGTGCTCGTTGATTTTCCGTGCGTGCCCGCTACGCCGACCGATACGCGGAAAAACTTCACAACGTAACCGAGAAAATCCGCGCGCCGTATCAGAGGATAACCGTGGCTTTTTGCGTATGCGTATTCGGGGTTGTCCTCGCGTATTGCGGCGTTATATACGAATACGGTGCTGCCGATGCAATGCTGTGCGTCGTGTCCTTCATAAACGGTGATCCCGCGAAGGCGCAGCGCGCGCGTCACGTCTGACGGCGTTCTGTCGCTGCCCTTGACGGTATATCCTTGATCCGCCGCTATTTCAGCAAGGCTTGACATCGACACGCCGCCTATTCCGATGAAATATACGTTTTTTTCAGCTTTCAACAGCTCTGCGATTTTTGCAGGAGAGTAGTACGTTGACTTGCACATTTTTAATATATGACCTCTTAAAAATGAATTAAAGAATAACCTAGGAAAAAAATTAACAAATTTGCACAGAGTATTAAATAACAGTCAATTGAGAAATGTAGAATTCCGTTGTTTATAGTATTATAATAAAATACAATCTAAAAAGTCAAATTTGCGATTTCTGACAAGGGGGACATTTATGGAAATCACAGGTGTAAAAATCAGAAAGGCTTTTGAAGATGGAACGATGAGAGCTATTGCTTCGGTCACTCTTGATGAGCAGATCGCGATACACGACATCAAAGTTATTTTTGCAGGTGAGAGATATTTTATCGTAATGCCCTCGAGAAAGATTGCGGACAATTCATTTCGCGACATTGTACATCCCATCAATTCAGACTTTCGCGCCAAGCTTGAGAGGGCAGTTATAGACGCTTATTTCGAGCAAAAAGATGCGCTCATAGAAGAAGCGCACAGGGAAGCGGCTTCGGCGGAAACCGCCGGGGACGAGTGAGCCGTCAGGCTCCGCGCCGCCTTAACGGGCGGCTTTTTCTTTTTTCAGCTTGGCTTTTACGCGCGACCTGATCTTTATGACGTCGCGTATCATTTTGAACGAATCACGGAATACGTTCACCTTTGATTCTCTGTGGTTTATTATCTTGACGGGAAGCTCGCCTATCACGTATCCGAGCCCCTTCGCCGTCATGATCGCCTCGAAGTCGAAGGCGAAGCCGTCTGTTTCGCAGAGGCTGAAAACGCGCTTCGCCGCCTCAGCGGTGAAGCCCTTCACGCCGCACTGTGAATCGGACAGACGGAATCCGCCGAGGATGCCGAGGATCTTGATATAAGTCTTTGAAGCGAGACGGCGCAGAGTCGTGTAGCCTTCGTATCCGTCCTTGTGAAGCGTGCGTGAGCCGACGACCATGCCGCACTCCGGATGATCTTTGAAATACTCCGTCATCCTTCCGATGACGTCGACGCCGAACGCTATATCGCAGTCCGTGAACATGACGATATCGCCCTTCGCCGCAAGCATCCCCGTCCGAACGGCGCAGCCCTTGCCGCGGTTTTTTTCATACCCGACGAGGCGGACGTTCCCGTGTGTCTCGGCGTACCGGGAGACCAGCTCGGCGCAGTTGTCGGTCGAGCCGTCGTTTGAAAAGATAAGCTCGTAGTCGTCATAATTTTCGGATAGATACTTGTCGAAGGCGGCGACGGAGTCCGATACGATCGATGCTTCGTTATACATCGGTATAATAACTGACAGTTTCATTGAAGAGACCTCATTTCGATACGCCTATCAGCACGCCGTGCAGAGCCCAGCGCATATCGTCGCGCCTGACCGTGCAGGTGGACAGGGTCAGAAGCTTGCTGTCCGCCGTGAATTCAACGTCCTTCTGATAGATCGACTTGCTCTTGCAGCGTTCCGCAAAGTTGATGAACTCGGCGTCGGATGAAAAATACGTCTGCGTGTAGTTGTACGAAGCCTTCGTGTCGTACACGGAGAATATCTCGTACGTGTAAACGCCGTCCCGGGTTATGATGTTGACGGTCTTGTTCTGAAAAGCCTCCTCGCTTATCGCGAATTCGAGCAGAGGAGCGAACATTATCGTCGCCGTGTTCATATTGTGACCGTAAAGAACGGTGTTGCGGTTCTCCGACATGTTCCGCGAAACGCGGTAATCCGCGAAAATGGATCCGTATCTCGTGTACGTCTTGTCGTAGTCTTTGTACAGGTATTCCTTGTTGTCGTTCGACTGCATCACGATATAGTTCACGGAGGTGCCGGGAACGTCGATCCAGCCCCACACGTCGGGATAAGAGCGCTGCAGACCGACGATCATGGCGCGTTTCTTTTCGAAATACTCGTTGTATTCGCCCGTCTGTATATCGACGCCGCTTATCGGCAGGGAAGAGTTGCCGAGCTCGGAATTGCCGACGGCGGCGACGGCTTTCGCAGCCTCGGAGGCGCCGGCGGACTTGATCTTTCCGTCCTCGAAATTGTTGAAGTACGCCGCCTGCTCGCGCTTTTCAACGTACTGCATCGCGTACGACGCGATATAACCGGCGGCTCCGAGAAATACGAGCAGACAGGCGAGCATCGCCGTATATCTGATCGCGCCGGACAGAGCCGTGCGGATCAGCCTTTTGCGCGTTACCTCGTTTCTGTGCGATATATCCGACGGACGCGCTTCGGATAACGATTCCGTCAGTTCATTTTCAACGTGGGGATAAACGGAGGACAAAACGCTTTCCCGTGCTGTGTCTTTCTTCATATGATACGTCCTTTCGGTGACTATATATCATTATATATTATATTCCACAAATTTTAATTATACAAGATTTTTTGGTGTCTTTTCATGCCGCTTATGGTTAAGGAACAGCGGATGCCCGGCGCCTCGGTACAAAGCCGCGGATGTTTTTTCTTAAATTCCGTGCCGGCGCATATATTTGACTGTCCGGAGGGGAAAAATGAGATATATATACGTCGGGAAAAAACTGAGAATAGGCGTGGAAATGCTGCCGCTTTTGTGTATATGGATCCGGGCGGACGGATACGCGGCTCTGTCCGCGGTCGCCGCCGTGATCCTGCACGAGGCGGCGCACGCCGCGGCGGCGGTACTGTGCGGGAGAAAGATCACGTCGCTTACGCTCACGCTCCCGGGAGCCGATATGCGCTGCGCCGGAGTATGCTCGTACCGCGCCGAGCTTCTGACTTTTCTTTCGGGACCCGCCGTGAGCGCGGCGTGCGCGGTCTTTTATCCTGCCGCACCGGCGTTTGCGCTTTACAGTCTGACGTACGGCGTGCTGAATCTTCTTCCGGCGCCGTGTCTTGACGGCGGAAGAGCTCTGTACTGCGCCGTATCCGCCGGATCCGGCGCGGAGACGGCGGAAAGAACGGCACGCGTCTGCTGCGCCGTTACCCTTACGGCGCTTTATCCGTGCGCGGTGTTCCTGCTGTTCTATACGTCGTTCAACTGCTCGCTTCTCGTTTTGTGCGTCTGTGTTTTCTCTTCGTACTTCAGGGATACAGGCGCGTTCGTCGAATAAAAATTCAGGTTTTTTTTGAAAAAAAGTATTGCATTATTACGAAAAATGTGATATAATGCCCCCGATAAATAAGGAACCGGTCTTCACATGATCGGTCGTCGGGTTACCCGATGGGGCGGGAGCGTATGCTCTGAACGTCCGTGTGTTATATCTGGATCTTTAATCCTTTGCGGTTTTTTATCTGTATATGACGCCTTATAAGAATGGTAACATCTCTACCCTAAGGCAAGTTTCACGTTCGCTTTAGCGGTCAGGGGTGTTTTTTTACGTATAAAGGAGCGCTTTTATGGAACAGACAAAAGTCATAGAGCTGAAGAACATCAGCAAATCCTACGGGGGCGAGACGGTACTTGACAATATTGATCTTTATATCAGAGACAAGGAATTCGTCACGCTTCTCGGTCCGTCGGGCTGCGGAAAGACCACGACTCTGAGGATCATCGGCGGGTTTGAGACGCCGGATCAGGGCGAGGTCTATTTCGACGGCGTGAAGATCAACGACGTTCCGCCGTATAAACGTCACGTAAACACGGTGTTCCAGCGATACGCGCTCTTTCCCCATCTAAACGTATTTGAAAACGTGGCTTTCGGGCTCCGCGTCGCGAAGGTCAAGGAAAAAGAAATAGTACAGAAGGTCAAGGATACGCTTGCCCTCGTCAACCTGAAGGGCTTTGAGCGCCGCTCCGTCGCCACCCTTTCGGGCGGTCAGCAGCAGCGCGTCGCCATTGCGAGAGCGCTCGTCAACAACCCGAAGGTGCTTCTGCTCGACGAGCCGCTCGCCGCGCTCGACCTCAAGCTCCGCAAGGATATGCAGAACGAGCTGAAAGCCCTGCACGACAGGACCGGCATCACTTTCATCTACGTCACGCACGATCAGGAGGAGGCGCTGTCCATGTCCGATACGATAGTCGTCATGGCTGACGGACGGATACAGCAGATAGGCACTCCTACCGATATTTACAACGAACCGAAAAACGCCTTCGTCGCCGACTTCATCGGAGAGTCGAACATACTCGACGGCGTGATGGTCGACGATTACCGTGCCAAATTCGCCGGGCACGAATTCAAATGCCTTGACAGCGGATTTGAAAAGAACGAGCCGGTGGACGTCGTCGTCCGCCCGGAGGACGTGGATATCGTCAAGGCGGAGAAGGGAATGCTCCGCGGAACGGTCACGTCGGTGACGTTCAAGGGCGTTCACTGGGAGATAATCGTCGATATTCAGGGCTTCAAATGGATGATACAGACGACGGATTACTGCGCGCCCGATTCCGTCATAGGTCTTTACATCGAGCCGGACGCGATCCACGTTATGAAAAAATCCGAGTATTCGGATATGTTCGGCGACTATTCGTCGTACAGCGAGGAGTTTGACGAGCTTTCCGTGGCGGACCCCGAAAGCGAAGAGGAGACTGCGGAATGAAGAAAAGATCGTTTCTTGAAAAGGCGGCGCTCGTTCCTCACCTTGTGTGGATAGTGCTCTTCATAGCCGCGCCGCTGCTGTTCGTCATTTACTTCGCCTTCACGGACGAAAACGGAGCCTTCTCGTTTTCAAATATCGCGGGGCTGACGAACTACGCCGATATATTCCTTATATCCGTACTGTTCGCGCTGATAGCGACGGTGGTCTGCCTGCTTATAGGCTATCCGCTCGCGTTCACAATGTCGCGCCTCAAACCGTCGACGCAGCGCGTATTCGTGCTTCTGCTGATGCTCCCCATGTGGATCAGCCTGCTCATCAGGACTTATTCGCTGCTCGCCATGCTCGATAACGGGGGACTTTTGAATTCGCTTCTGTCGAAGATCGGCATAGGACCGGTCAAGATCGTGGGAACGCCCGGCGCCGTCATACTCGGTATGGTCTACGATTTTCTGCCTTATATGGTGCTGCCGATTTACACGTCCCTGTCAAAGCTCGATATAAAATACTTCGAGGCGGCTGAGGACCTCGGCTGCAACGGCGCTCAGACGCTGTTCAAGGTGGCTCTTCCTCTTTCAAAATCCGGTATAATCTCCGGCATAACGATGGTTTTCGTCCCGTCGATCAGCACGTTCTATATCTCTCAGAAGCTCGGCGGCGGCCGTTTCGACCTGATAGGCGATACGATAGAGCGCCAGTTCCTGTATAACAACGCAAAGAACGTCGGCGCGGCGATCTCTCTCGTCATGATGATACTGATACTGATATCCGTCGCGGTTATGAACCGCTTCGGCGACGATGACGGAGGCGAGCTTATAGTATGAAGACTCTTTCAAGGATCTATATGTTCATCGTGTTCGGCCTGCTTTACGCGCCGATCGTAGTGCTCGTGCTTTTCTCGTTCAACCGCGCTGGCACGTTCAACACCTATTCCGGATTTTCGCTTTACTGGTACAGAGAGCTGTTCCGCGACCAGACCGCGCTTGACGCTCTGAAAAACTCGCTCATCCTGGCGACTCTGTCGTCCGTCACAGCGACGCTTATCGGGACGCTCGCCGCTTACGGCATACACAGGATAAGATCGAAAGCCGTGAAAACCGTGATAAACAGCGTGACGAACATCCCTATGATGAACCCCGATATCGTCACCGGCGTTTCGATGATGCTGCTGTTCGCGGCGGCTGCGGCGATACCGTTTCTGAAAGTGGAGATGGGCTTCTGGACGATGCTCATCGCCCATATCACGTTCAACCTGCCGTACGTCATACTTTCCGTGCTTCCGAAATTCAAGCAGATGGACAAACACCTGACGGAAGCGGCGCTTGACCTCGGCTGCACTCCGGCTCAGACGTTTTTGAAGGTGGAGCTGCCGTCGATAATGCCCGGCGTCATATCCGGACTGATGCTCGGCTTCACGCTTTCGCTTGACGACTTCGTTATAAGCCATTTCGTAAGCTCGTCGGATTTCAAGACCCTGCCGCTGTACGTATACAATCAGACGGCGCACGAGGTCAAATTCAGCATGTACGCGCTCTGCGCTCTCATGGTGTTCGCGATACTGCTGCTGATGATCCTCGTCAACTTCGCGGGAGCGGACAGGACCGAAAAAAAGAAAAAGAAAAAAACCGCCGCGGCGGTCAGATAAAGGAGAAAACCGAATTGAAAAAGATAATCGCTCTTTTACTCGCACTTCTGTGCGCAGCGTCCGTGCTCGTATCCTGCACGGCGACGTCCTTTGATACCGTTACGCTCTACGTGTACAACTGGGGCGAGTATATTTCGGACGGCAGCGAAGACAGCCTTGACGTCAACGCCGAGTTTGAAAAATACTGTAACGAAAACGAGCGCATACAGCAGCTCACCGGCGGCAAAAAGGTAAAGGTCAACTACTCCACGTACGCGAGCAACGAAGACCTTTACGCAAAGCTTGACTCGAAGACCGTATCGTACGATATAGTCATCCCGTCCGACTACATGGTCGCAAGGCTCGCCAAGGAAGGACTCATTCAGAAGATAGACGTATCCAAGATCGAAAACTACAAGTATATCGACGATTCCTTCAAGAATCTTTACTATGACGAAAACAACGAATATTCCGTACCGTACACCTACGGCACCGTTGGTATCATATACGATACGAAAAAAGTCACGGTGAAGGACGCGGAGGAGCGCAGCTGGTCCCTTATGTGGAACGAAAACTACAAGGGCGACATTCTCCAGTTCAACAACCCGCGTGACGCGTTCGGTACCGCGATGTTCTATCTCGGACTTGACGTCAACTCCGAAAACGATCAGGACTGGATCAACGCTCAGAGAATAATGAAGGATCAGAAGAACGTCGTTCAGGGCTACGTCATGGACGAGATCTTCAACAAGATGGAAAGCGGCTCCGCCGCCATCGCTCCCTACTACGCGGGTGACTTCCTCTCGATGTACGAGGATAACAACGATCTTGCGTTCTTCTATCCGAAGGAAGGCACCAACGTTTTCGTCGACGCGATATGCGTTCCGACAAACGCGAAAAGCCCCGAGCTTGCGCTCGAATATATCAACTTCATGCTGTCCGAGGAGATCGCGATAGCCAACGCAGAGGCGATCTGCTACGCGTCGCCGAACAAGCTCGTGTATGAAAACGAGGAATACAAGGCGGCGATGGAGGAGATCCACGAGGACGCCATGGAGATTCTCTACGGTTACGACGACAGCAAGATGGAATACTTCCACGACCTGCCCGACAACACGAGAAAGCTCATGAACGACCTCTGGGAAGAGCTCAAGATCGAAAACGACAAGGGCGCGGCGATCTATATCATAGGCGGCGTGATAATCCTCGCCGTGATCGTCATAGCCGTCATAGTCGTCATTAACAAGAAGAAAAAAGCAAAAGCGTATTGACAAAAAAGGTAATATATGAAAAAGGAAATGCTGTTTGTGACGGTCGCCGCCGTATGCATATTCGCGATCGCGCTGTTCATGATCGGCGGCGTCGTTCAGGATATAGATTACCACGACCTGTCAAAGCTTCCGCTGCTTGAACAGAAGGCGGAGTACGACAAAATGCAGACGAGAAAGAACGTCGGTGAAATAATGCAGCTCGCCGGCGCGATACTGTGTCTTGTCGGTTTTGTCCTCGTGACCGTCATATCGCTGACAGTAAGTCACGATAACGCAAAAGAAGCCGAAAAAGCTTACGCGACCCGGTAAAAAATACTCCCCCGCGCCCGAGTGCCGCGGGGGAGTTTGTAAAGAGAGAAGGTGACGCCCGGATGAAGGATAACGGTATAATAATATATACGGCGCAGGGCGGCGACGTACGGGCGGCGGAAAGACTCGCCGGGCTGACCGGCGCGCACGTAACGGCGGAGCCGCCGGATAAGACGCGCCGGGAGCTTTGCGTCGCTTTCACGGAGGGCGGCGTAGTGTTGTCGGGCGGGGGAATGGAGCTGCGCGCGGATCTGTCGAAAATGAAACCGAGACTGAGACGCGGCAACCTGAATTTCGAGATACTTATCCGCGCGGCAAAGCCGGGAGCGCTCGGCGAAGCTCCGTCGGCGCTCGACGCGACAGCCGGTCTCGGTGAGGATTCGCTGCTTCTCGCCGCCGCAGGCTTTACCGTGACGATGTGCGAGAGGGACCCGGTGATCGCCGCACTGCTGAGAGACGGGCTGAGCCGCGCCGCATCCGATCCGGAGCTTTCGGATACGGTCGGAAGAATGACTCTGATCGAATGCGACAGCGTGGAGCTCATGCGAAAAAGCGACACGTATTTCGAGCTGATATTGCTTGATCCTATGTTTCCGGAACGTAAAAAAAGCGGACTGATAAAGAAAAAACTGCAGCTTTTGCAGATGCTCGAGTCGCCGTGCGACGGCGAAGAGGAGCTTTTTTGCGCCGCGTACGCGAAAAAGCCGCGCAAGCTGCTGATAAAGCGCCCGGCGAAAGGTCCGTATCTGGCGGGCAAAAAACCGGATTACTCGATAACAGGCGGCACCGCAAGATACGATTGCTATAAGTGCGACAACACAACCGGATAAACAAAAAGCACGCTTTGCGGTGTACTTCGTAAGGAAGTACACCGCAGCTGAATTCGCCTTGCGGCGAGCTGAATTGGGCTTCGCCCGGCTAAATTTGCTTCGCAAGCAAAATTCGGCTTTGCCGAGCTGAAAAAGGCGTATTTTATTTAGCTGTCCCTATGGGACAATTTAGCTATCGATTTCAGTGAGATAATTTAGCTGCGAGCGACTGCGAGCAATTTAGCTGCGAGCGACTGCGAGCAATTTAGCTGCGAGCGACTGCGAGCAATTTAGCTGCGAGCGGCTGCGAGCAATTTAGCTGTTTTCAAAATCATTCTTAATATCAGAGCGGTTAGAACAAGCTGAAAGAAAATAACCCACTATGACACTTTCTCAAATCGAAAGATGTCAAAGTGGGCTTGTTTCTTCCTTACGCAGCCTCTCCCTTCACGTGCTTTTTTTGGTGCGGATATCGATAACGGACTTGTTTTTAGCTGCCTGTAAATGCGGTCGCATTTGAAACCGTTGGCTCTTCAGTAAAGTGGATCAAAATATCACCTTCATGCAGCCAATCAAGAACACCATCTTTATCTTTGATTGACAAAACTTTTATTTTGTTATTTCCGGTTAATTTCAATACGATTCTTAAATCCCAATATGTTTCAGTACAGATGATTACGTTATCTTTTATCTCATAATTCCCGCTTAAATTATGATCGTATAACTTTCCTCGACCCGTGTTCCACCTGCAATCATCTGTTTCAAAATACAAATAAGGCGATGTGTAGTCGTTTTTTGAAACATATTCGTTTTGCAATGGGTATTGTAAAACCTTAGATGAACAGGAAGCCAAAAAACAGAATAGAATTGTCGCGATAACAAAAAAAGAAATGATTAAAACACTTTGTTTTTTCATACTTTGCAAACTCCTTTCAAATGCGCACTTACTCACCACCGGCGGCGGTGATACCGTGCTGATAAAGAAAATCGAGTATCGAAAACTGAAGTCCGTTATCGATACTCGATATGGTTGCGAGAAACCATTAACAAAGATCGCAACCCCTTGATTTTACGCGGGATTCCAGTTTCTTGTGTGCAACCGGTGTGCAACGCAGGTTATCTTAACAGAATTCAACTTTATACCTTCGCTTTTCTAAAATAATGCGAGTAATTTTATCAGCTTATAACTTTTAATTCCCTCGGCTTATCGAAATTAATCCCGAGATCTGCAAAGTATTCATCAGTCTTGGCGATGTTTTCATTCTGAAAGTTCTCAAAAGCGTCACAGTAGGTGTTCAGCGTGATTTTTATATCGGAATGACCGAGAATGTGCTGAAGGACCTTAGGCTGCATTCCAGCCTCAATACAGCGGGTAGCAAAGGTGTGCCGTAAGGAATGAAGCGTGACTTTACCCTTTACCTTTTTATCAACAACATTATATTTTTCAACAACACGCTGAAACTGCATATTTACCTGAGACGTGTTTATTAATTTCCCTTTATGCTCAAAGAGAAATTCGTCTCCGCTGCAGTATAAGATTTCTTTCATAAGCGGCATAACCGTCAACGATATCGGAATGGTACGGTTGCCATTAACGGTTTTTGCGCTTTTTGAAATAAAGGGCTCACCTTTCAACCCTCTTGCCATAGTTTTGCTTACAGATATTGTTTTCATGATCAGGTTAACGTCATCTTTTTTCAATGCGTTAATCTCACCCATTCTCATACCTGTGAGCATCGAAAGCAACATCTGATGCGAATAGTTTATATCTTCTGTTGTCAGAACGTTATATAAGCGTATTTCCTCATCTGTTGTCAATGCCCGCACTTTTTCGCGATGCTGTGCGGTTTTCGGTTTCTTTAAATCTGCAATAGGATTCTCAAGTATGATTTTCCGTTTAACAGCTTCTTTCATGGTTTTTTGAAGCATAATATAAACCTTATTGATTATACTTTGAGACATACCTGCTTCTGTCAGAATATATTTCTTTACGGGAGTATAACTTAACTCCTGAATAGGAGTATTTTTCATATAAGGATCTTTTTCAATCCTTTTTACCGTTTCAATATTACGATAATAGGTTCCTTCCTTAACATAATTCATATTCAGATCATCTTCCAGAATAAGACGCGCCAATTCACAAACCGTTATTTTATTCGGTGCGATATACGTCCCGGTTATAATGCTGTTTTTGATAGCCGTCAGTTTTTCGTTGACTTCTTTGACCGTTTTGCCGGTCACACTGCGGCGGATCGGTTTACCGTCGTCATCGATACCGACGACTATCTGACCTCTGTAACCCGATTTTGTTTTGTAAACGCTTCCTTCCCCGTTGCCTTTTTTCTTTTTAATGCTTTTAGCCATATTCTTTATACCTCCTTTTTAATACCCGGGCACGGACATTATATAAAACGTCCGTGCCCGTTACAAATATGCGACGCTTATACTCGCCGCTCTGAAGCCCATTTTATGAGTTCGGATTTCATGACCTTGAGATTTTTGCCGCACATGACAAGCGGGAAATCTTTACGGCGCATCGTCTGTCTTGCGACCGGAATAGAACATCCCATAAGCGCGGCGACCTCCTTTGTCCCGATGAACTGCATACTGTCGTCAAGCGCCGCAGAATTGTAATTTTTACTGTCTTTGTGAGAAAATATATGATGGAGTTCTTCTTTTGTCAGATCGTCTTTCGTTATCTTCATTCGTTTCACCTCCTTTATCTGGCATCGCGTTGACGTTGTAAGAATTTGTGATAATGGTCACAAGCTTTTACAATATAGTCCTGCTGTTGCTGTACGGAATAACTGCCTGGTATCTTGCCTTTCAGCCGGTCAAGCGGGATCGTAACCTTTTCACGCTGATTGGCTTTTTCTTCGGACAAAATGGCATTGATCTCTTCGCGGTCGAGCGTTGCAGCGGCGTGTGCCTTGTGCATACGGACGGCTTGAGCGTAAGAAGGTGTATTGTCGTTTTCCTCGCAAGCGTTCAGAACGTCGTACTGTAGCTGGTCGTCAAGAAACGACAACTCCACGCCGACCGAGAAAGCGATCTTGCCTTCGTCCATCATATCAAGCAGTTCAGGGATGAGGTTAGTGAGATTGATATACCTCTGTACCTGTCTGCCGCTGTCGGTATCGGAAACATCGTCTCTGGACTTGTGGCCGACTTGTCCACAAGTTTTGCCTTGGTGTTCCATCGCTTCAAGCTTCAGCTTGTACGCGAACGCCTTTTCGGACGGCAGTATACGCTCTCGGTGCAGATTGCTGTCCACGAGCATGATCGCCGCCTCGTCACGGCTGACGGCACGAATAAAGGCAGGGACCTCGGTAAGCCCTGCCTTCTTTGCCGCGTGATAGCGGCGGTGTCCTGAGATTATTTCGTAATTGTCTGTGTTTTCGAGCGGCCTTACGGTCAGCGGTTCAAGTATTCCACTTTCCTGTACGCTCTCCGTCAGATCATTCATACTGTTGTCGTCCAGCACCTTGTACGGATGACCGTCAAAGGGGACGAGATTTTCTACCGGTATCATTACCGGAGCTTTGGGTTTGGTAGATTTCATATATTATACTTTTACCTCTCTTTCTTATCTTGCTCCATTTTCGGGAGCGTCTTTGAATATCATTTTTCCGTTGCGATCAAGCTTCCGGTACGGCGCCTCCATTTCAAATTCCTGCCGTACCAGATCGTACAGGTGAGGCGATTTATCTCTGATGCGCTTTGCCCGGTCGAGATTTTTCCGTAACGGCTCGATGTGCTTTTTTGTTATTTCAGAGCGGGCTGTTTTGTTATCCGCAAGAACGACGGGATCGGTCTCACGGCGGACCTTGTTTCGGAGCAGACCGCGCTCGCGTTCAAGCTCGGTTATCTTTGTCTGCGTGTCTTCAATATATCTGTCAAGCTGCGGAAACGTGTGGATATCCGCTTCCCGCAGGAAATTGTAGTCGTAGATGAATTGCTTCAGGTCTTTTACGGCGTGGCGGAGTTCGACCGACATAAGAACGGCGTCTTTGACCTCTTTTAATATTTGAAAAGCGTTTATGATGATAAGGAACAAAAGGTCGATATAGATTTCCGCGACGTCGCGGCTGTGCTCGATGTTGTATCCGAGATCGTGGGCGATATAGAAAAGTAGTACGGACCTTCTCTTTTTCGGCAGGTTGACGTTCCATACGTCCGCAATGAAACGTGGAGTATAAATGTTTCTTGTAAGACGCGCGTCGATCACGTCCTTCGTATAGCCGAGACTGCTGAGACGGACGGCGCGATCCCATTCTTTCGCCTTGACCGACATCCGTGAGTAGTCGACGGTATATCCGAGACCGAACAACTGCTTGTAGAAAGAATCGCGGTTATACGAAACGCTGAGACAGTATTCAACGTCGCGCTTGAGCATATCTCTGTGCGTCGGGTGTCCTTTCTTTTCAGCCCAGTATGCTCCACGGCTTTGCGTTCTGCGGAAACGGCTGTTTTCAAGGACGCTTTTTCCGCACTCTCGGCAAATAGCGTCGGATATTTCTCTGATCTCGTGGTGTTGTTCGATGCTGTTGCGGTACTTGCCGCCGTCCTTGAACGATACGCTGTTGATGACGAAATGATTGTGCAGGTTGTCTGTGTTCAGGTGTGTGGTGACGACCACTTGGAAGCGGTCGCCCCACATCCGGCGCGCCGTTTCGATCCCGATCTGGTGCGCTTCCTCGGGTGTAACCTCGCCCGACTGAAAACTCTGATACCCGTGGTAGGCGACGACTTTGCCGCGCTCGCCGTATTTGCGCTTGACCGCCGTCATCTGCTCATACGCCGCCGACTTGGAACAGTTCAGCGCGGTGACGTACATTTTACGGTCAGTCTTGTCGTCGTTTTCAACGTAGCGGAGCGCGTTGTAGAGATCGTCGTCGAGATACTCCTTTGCGGTCGTCTTATCCGGGTTTTCTGCATAGTCGATGATGTCTTTCAGCTTTCCTCTGACGGGCCAGAAGCCTGTTGTAGCCACGTCGCATCACGCTCCTTTCTTTCGCTTTTGCCGCAAGCGTCAAAAGCTTTTCCAATCCGTGGATGCTCCTTTTCCCCACAAAATCTTCGATTTTGCGGGAGCTCCGAAACATCCTCCTTTCCCGGCGATATGAGCGCGGCGTTCATATCCCGTATCAGTTTGAGCGCGGATTTGTTGACTTCTTTTGAGAACGGCGCTTCGGTCAGTTTGTCGAGCTTTTCGCAGAAAATGAAAAAGGCGTCGGGAAGAACCGCTCTCGGTTCATAACCCAACGCCCGCTGTCTTGCGTACTCGCTTGCGGAAAGCCCGCATTTCTCAGCCAGTCGAAAGATCGTCTCTTTTTCTTTTTCCGTCACGCGTATCACGATGCGCGGCGGCTCTTTTCGTTTGCTCATAGCATACCTTCTTTCTTAAAATCATTATTCTTCCGGGGGTTAGGGGGTGACCCCTTAAAATGCCGACTGCCCGGGCGGTCGGCTCTGACATTTGCGGCACACAAATGTCCTGCTTGTTACGGTGTGCGACACACCCCGTTAGGGCATCGTCAACCTTTCCTGTGTGGCGCATATCACGATTCCGGCAAAGCCGTAGGAATGGTGGAATCTCCCGATAGGGTGTATCGCATAAGGTGAGCCAAAATGGCTCTGTTTTTCGTTCTTGCAATACATATCTGAGCCAAAAAAGCCGTTTTTGGCTCAACCGAACATATTGAGTGCTGCAAGGACGTTTTCAACGTTTGCCTCCTTTTCTTCCTCGGTCAGGTCAGTGTCGAGTTTTACCGGTTCCGAAGGCGGCGATACGTTTACAAAAGATACGCTTTTCAGTTCCTCCCGGAACATGGCGCGGATATCGTCAAGAGAAATTGAACCGTCGCTTTTCTCCCGGCCGATCGCCTCAATGATTGCGTTTACGATGAAACGGTTTCTCGTTCCGCTGCTTTTCTCCGAGAGTTTGCCGAGATACTCCGCCGCCGTCCTTTCACGTTCCTTGCTCATATCGAACCTGACGTTGATACGGTAATGATCGCTCATATCCTCACACCGCGTTCAAACTGCAGCAAAGCCATAAACTCATAACCTTTCGCGGCGGCACAGATATCGTCGATGAAAAACACGCGGTTGGGATCGAACTTCCCGAAGTTCCGTATCAGGCACCCGCCGCCACCGGCGACGTAGAGGTTTTGGCTATGATCGTCATACCCGTGCTCACGCAGACGACGGAAGATCCCGTTCACGTATTCCGACGCCGTGGCTCTGATGATCTTCAGATCGTTTTCTGAGATATTCGCCGTGCCGGTGATAAGCGCTTCGTCGATGATCGCGTCGTCGATATTGCGGTGAGTCTCACACATGAACGCCTCGCGCACGGCGAGCGTGCATTGATGCGTTCCGAACTGTTCGGTGAACATACGTCCCTGTTGGGGCACGCCGTTGATCACTGTCATCGTGTTCATCGTACCGTTGCCGACGTCAACGACCATATTGACGCCTTTCATCTTTGTCGAGAACTCCGAGATGGCGGCGAAGCCCTGCGGGTAGATCACTGCGCCGGCGATGCGGATCCGGTAATTCACCCGCTGAAAAGTGAACGCCACCTCTTTGTTCTGCGTCAGGTACGCCGAAAACTCCGCCTTCTGTCCATTCGTCCAGGTCAGCGGAAGTCCCGCCGCGATGATCACCTCGGCTTCGGTGATACCCCGATCTTTCAGCTCAGTCGCAATGGCGGCAAGAGTGAGGACGTAGTAATCTCCATCCGTCTGCTTGTCTGCCGTGAACTCTTTGTGTCCTTCTCCTATGGTGTAATACCTGCCGTCGTACACGAGAAGATTTTTCGTGAACAGCGGCTCGCCGTCGCTTTTCAGCACGCCTGTCCTGAATACGTGGTTCGCGGTCTTGATGTTCCCGTAACCGTGGTCGATACCGATGATGAACTTGTTTTTGAATTGTTTCATGGATTTTACCTCCTGTCGGTCTTTCCCGACTGTCTGAATTTTTGTTTGTTCTGTCTATCACACGCTGTCTTTTGTTTGGCTTTTCAGCCGGATACCCTCATAGGTGTTCCTCCTTTCGAGTTTTTTTGCAAAAACACATACTGCTCCCACCCTGCAATTGATTGTTTTTGAGATTTTAGGTGGGAGCAGTATTCTTAATTTCATTATAACTTGATTTCGTCACAATTTCGTGGTATACTGTTCTGCGAATCGAGGTGATTATCACGAATACGAAATATCGCATTTATGAATTATCCGCCATCGCCCTGATGCAAAACGCAAAAATGGACGAAGACGGCATATACAGATACTATCTGAAAGAGGAAGCGACGCGGAAATGCATCGCTTTTTCGGCTCCCGAAACTCAGGACGATTGCGCCATGTTCTATCAGACTATGGCGGTGCTTCATAACGGAAACTTTAATGCCTCAGGTATAGTGGAAGATCTGAAGGATATTATCGTATATATCGACTTCTCCAATATCTTCAACCGTAAAGGCGCTTACAAGAAATACGTTGACAGGATCAATAAGGCGAAGGATATGTTCCGTCCGGAGGGCATCTCTCTCGATCTCGGAAACGGCGGTTACAGATATATCGCCTTCGAACGCTCGGCGAGCATGAGCAGACAATCGCGGCTTTCTTTTATCCGAGAAGATTTCTGTGAGCCGGTAAAAGAGCGTATCACGCTCGGTATGAAGATCGGTATGTGCCAGCTTTCAAAGCTATACGCGTATAACGGTCTGATGTTCACAGACGGATTCCGCGTAGAGGATATGTCTATATGGGACGAGAAGAAGATCGTAGTCATAGATAATCCGACTACGGTAGTTCACGGCGCGCGTTACGTTACCGTTAAAGACGACGGAACCGACAAACCGATGCGCAGGTATGAACGTGTCGAAACGGTCGGCGATCTTGAAGTAATGGAATTCGACGGCGAAGGGCTTGTCTCGCCGGGGTACGCAAAATATATTGATGAGCTTTACTGTGGAAGTCATATACACACATCTTTTCAGATCCGTATGCCGTATATCAAAGGCGTGGTACACGAGGTGGACTTTGCCTCTTTCCTTTCTGAGTTCGGCGTTTCCGAAATAACGGATATATGGGGTAACGTACATAACGCCGCCGGCGTTGAGATCGTACTCACGAAAAGCATGTTCAAGGGCTTCGGATGGATGACCGAGAACGGGCTTGGGTGGGAGCAGTATGTGGAATTATGTAAAAGCTACAAACACGCGCTTTACATCTCTGAAGTCGGACAGACCGATCCCGAAGCTTTTACGCAGATGAACTATCAGTTCCTCACGACTGCGGCGATACAGAACGAAGAGTTCAGACCCGCCGATCTTCCGCTCGGTTGGACGTACAGCCCGGAGCAGGAGGAGCGTTACTGGATAACGAAGCCGACAGAGACACAGTATTACCGCTTTGCCGCCGATGAGAAATACCGCCTGAGATGGTTCATTAACAACGGGAAGCGTGAAAGCGCCGGAAGCAAAGACAAGCTGTGGGCAAGGATCCTCAAAAAGAATCCGAGGTTCATAAACGAAAAGGTTTTCACAAAAGAACTTGAGGCACGCGCCGGGAGCATCGTAAACGATTATGCGCTCGGTACGCTTATCTCAGCCGGTGACAACAGATACTTATCGGGCGATCTTATGCGCTTTCTCCGTACTCTCGGAGGAGACGCGCTCGACGGCCCGTACGGCATTATGATCGCAAGGGAATACATAAAAGAAGGCGAGTTTTACGCGCCGTGCGCCGGATATATGGAATCGGGATCATATACGCTTCTGCGTAATCCGCATATAGCGAGAAACGAAGAAGCCATCGCAAGACCGGTAGAAGTCGGGTACTTCAGACAGAAATATCTGTCTCACTTAAATTACGTCGTTATGGTCGCGTCGGATACGCTGATCCCGGAACGGCTCGGCGGCGCGGACTTCGACGGAGATATGGTAAAGACGATAGCAGATCCGCTTATGAACAAATGCGTAGCTCGCAACTATTCTGAATATCACTTCGACTTTATGGCGGCACAGATACCGGTGCTGCATATTCCGTCCGCGACGCCGCAGATCAGAGACGCAAACGACTGGCAGGCGCGTTTTGATACGGTACGGTCCACATTCGACGAGCGGATCGGGCAGATTTGTAACGCGGCTTTTGACCGCAGTATTATCGCATACGATGAGAACTCAAATTCCGACGAACGCGAAAAGATGAGAAAGGAAACCGAAACGCTTGAGATACTGACCGGGCTTGAGATAGATTCCGCGAAAAGCGGCGTCAAGCCTAATATAGAGGAGTATTTCGGCTTTTTCGTTCGTCTCGTTCCGCGCAGTCTGTTTCTGAAATACAAAACCATAGTAAAAAGCAAAGAAGGACGCGAATGGTACGAGCCTACGATAAAAGAAAAACTCGACGACTTCTTTGAGGATACTGATTGGGATAAGGTCAGCTCCAACGTGGAAAAGCTGCCGTATTACGCCCGTATGCTTGAAATGAACACGCCGAAGCTGAAACCAAAGCCGGCGAAGGATGCGGAGTTATTCTCCTTTGCCAAAAAGAACGGCTGGGCGCAAAAGCTTAATCCGAAAGATATTGAACTTATGCGCGGTATGATAGCCGATTACAACGAAGCGCTGCGGCGTATCCGTGTAAGCCGTATAACAACGAAGCAAATGACGCGGTTAAGAGATATTGAACGCATCCTGTTTTCACGCGCACAGGAAGAAATATATACGCCTGACGAGCTATACGGCGTATTTCAGGATTCAAGCGCGGAAGAGATACACAATATCCGTGAAGCGCTTTCAAAAGAAAAATGGCATCTGATGAACGATGAAGAACGGGAAGAGTTCCTTCTGAAATACCTGCCGTATGACCGTCACGAATATCTTGATCTTTTCGCCGACGCCCGCGCTTACGGATTCCGTATCCTTATCGATGTGATCTCGGATCTGGACGATATGTACGTTTCCGAGGAGAGAAAGAAAAACGCCGTTCGTACAGATACGGACAGCGAACTGATAAATGATATTATGGCGAATTATACAAAGGTCAAAAGCAAGGACTACCGCGATCAGGCGGCAAGCCGGACGCGGCTTTATCTGAACGAGCAGATCGATCCGGACACGGCGCTTAAATGTGCAGTCGCTCTGAAAAAGCGTGATTTCGCTATGGATGTTCTGCTCGACCGGATAGAAGCGAACGCGGTAAAGGGGTGATATATATGCTGAATGAAATAGAGGAATTCAAGGCGTACACGACCTTTCCTGACTATACGATCAAAAACTCGAAGGATAACAGATATCTCGGACGTTTCACCTACGATATTCTGAAAGATCACTACGCTCTCAACCGCGTGTTCATGATCATTGCTCGCGGGTATATGTGGGAAACGGACGAGCCGGACGCGGACCGTGCCCGTCGCGCTCTCTGCGCGTGGTGCAGTCTGCCGGAAGAAAAACAGCCGAAGCAGCCAAAACCGGGACAGGACAGAGTGAGTTTTCCCGAGTTACACACTGAATTCCCGGAGCTTGTGGATGAGGATGGCGCGGGCTGGTTTTACAATCACGTTCATAATATCGTCGCCGCCGTTCTTGATAACACCGATAAGAACACGAAAGCGATGTGGGAAAACGCAAGGATACTTCAAAAAGGTTTCGATGAAGAATGGTGCAAGAAGCTGATGCAGTATCAGGCGTCGCCGTATTCCAAGACCACCAAAGGCGCGTGGAACTGCCGTTTCGATGACGTTGTCGCCGAGGCTAAAAATCTGGGCAAATTACAGAACAAAGATTTTGACTTACCGGCTGAAACAAAGAAAATGCTGGAAGACGCAACGCCGAAAGGCGTTCCGAAATACGTTCTGCCGGAGCTTGCGAAATATTACATCGCAAACAAGCAGGAGGACAGCGACAAGGTCGTTCTCCCGGTCTCCAACTTCAGCGCGTATTTCGGCAAAACGTCCTTTGACCGCAAATGGCTGAAGTTCCTGCCGGAAGATATCATCGTCCGTGAAGAATACGCCGGAGTGTGTAGGTACAAGATGTTTCTGCAGCGACATCCCTAAACACGACATCCCTAAACAAAAGAAAAAAGCTTTATGAGGTTGATATGTTGTTATTAGCATTATCCATAGTTAATACGCCGGAAGAAAGATCAAAACTATTGGAAATATATGACCATTATTTTTTACAGATGTATAATTACGCCATATCCCGATTGAAAACAAAACCGGAAGCAGAGGATGCGGTACAAGAAGCGTTTTTGGCGCTTGCGATAAACATTAACAAAATTGAAGATCCTTTGTCACTCGCTGCCGCGGGATACGTTATGACGACATTGAAAAACAAAATTATTGATATTCAACGAAAGAAAAAGCGTGATATGAATATAATGGAAAGAATTGAGTATGAATATGGGGAGACTGATGACAATACCATTAATTTTCTGATAAAAAACGAGCAAAAAGAACAGTTGAGAAAATCCGTTAAAGCGCTGAAAAGCAGCGAAAGGCATATCTTACTTATGCGTTTATATGAAGAAAGGAGCTTTGAAGAAATTGCAAAGCTCACGGGTATAAATGAAGGTAACGTTAAGAATGTTTATTACCGTGCGCTTGAAAAACTGAGAAAATCGCTGGAGGATATATAAGATGAATAACATAATAAAATCGAATCTTATAAACGCTTTGTTTGAAGCCGAGGGTGCGGAGCTTGAAAACGTCGAGTGTATTGCAGTACCGTCAAAGGCTTTTTCACGCCGTATTCGGCGCTTTGCCGATCATCCGGAAAAATTCGCAAAGAACCGTCGTGTTAAAAAGGCAGTTATAATTCTTATAGCAGCCGTCGTTATACTTACCGGCTGTACCGCGATAAAACCGATAAGAACGACGATAGTCAATTTTATAGTTACGATATTTAAAGATGGGACGTTTGTTGATAAAAGCACGAAAAAAAACGTCAAAGATATAATTACGGAGTTTTATACCCCCGGTTATATTCCGGAAGGATATGAATTTGACGAAGAAGAAATCGAAAAATACGATGAAAATCATATTATACTACGCGAGTTAAAGTATAAAAAAGAGGATAAGTATTTGTATTTTACTCAACTAACAGCAAAAACCACAATGACGCTCGACACGGAGAATGCGGAAATCAAGACGTTTAAAGTTAACGGCATTGAGTGCATGAGTTCCAGAAACTTAAATTGCTATATTGTTATTTGGGAACAAGACGGATACAGATTCAGGTTGACAACGTTAGAAGACATAACAGAAGAAACGACTATAAAAATAATAGAAAGTGTGGAAAAAATCGAGTTTACAAATAATTAACAACTTTTTTTGATAATTTTTTGATATTTCTCCGTTTTTATAGGTGAGTTTGCCAAAAAGGCAAATTATACCTGAAAGGAGGTAATATCATGAAAAAGCTTTGTTTGCTCATTGCCCTCATTCTTATGATCGGCAGCGCTGTTCCGGTTTATGCGTATGAGATAGAGGACGATCCGGAGCCTGACGAACCTGTGGAGCCATATTCGTATGTTTTATCTACAGATGCATCATTTAATGTTTTAAATGATACAGCGTATATTATGGCAAGATACACGGGAAACAGTGGTGCCACCGGAGCAACGATTGAGATCACGCTACAAAAGAGATTTCTTCTGTTCTGGTGGAACGATGTAGAAGACGGTCACTGGACCGATACGTTTACAACAAGCTCCGGCGCTTCAAATCACAGTCTTGCGGTTTCGTCTGGTACGTACCGCGTTGTAATTAATTACAAAGTTTACGGAAGCGGGGGAGCTTATGACGAGATCTCAAAGATTGTGAATCAGTAGCGACACGCTTTTCTTGGCGTAATCATCCAAAGTAGCAAAAGGAAAATTTTAATTATCAAAAGGAGAATTCATTATGAAAACTATAAAAATCATACTTTCCGGATTTTTATCCGTGGTGATCGCAGCATCACTTTGCTTGACGTGCTTTGCATATACCGACCGTCAAAACTCGTGGCTAACATTATCTGGGACGATAATTGACGAAAATATGGGGGTGGCCCCTTTGGGCGAATATTCTTGTTCATTTACGCTCAATACCAGTACTGGCAATATGGCATACATGTTGAATATAGACCCTCCGCACATGAATCCTGCAAGTTATTCGCGAAGCAAATTAGTGTACAAGTTAAAAGAGTTGAACCTTAACTATAGCGAGTTGTATAGCTACTATACAACATATTACGTTCCATACACAACAAATCCTCTTGACTTTGAACACTATTATTATGCTTATATAACCAACACGAGCAATGCAGGCAATTTTACTACGCTGAAAAGCTATACCGGTTCGAATTCTACTACAACAACGTCCATCTCTGAAAACGTTACTATGAGTGTCAACCATTTCTATTATTACGATATAGATTTAAGTAGTTCATTCAAAACGATGTATTATGGGGATGTGGATTATGACATTGTTTGTATACCGATAGGATCATATAGCAGTTTCCATTATTACTATTGACAACGTTGAGTGCTTTCAGAAGATATGAAAAGAGTATTAACCCTTTTATTACTTATCTTTATTGCACTGTCCTTTGCAGCGTGTCATAATAGTGAAGATCCGTTTACTGTATCAACAGACGATATCAGCTCTTCACCGGTTTCCGTGAATGTCGCGTCGGACACTTCTGCTAACAGCGAATCTTCTGAATCTGCGGGGAATACAACACCCCCGCAGATTCATGCTGATCCGGAGGAAAGCTTCTATAGTTTGTCTGCAAGCAAGGCGTATCAGAAATACGGTTTGTTTGCTTCAAGCATAAGCATGTTGAATAATTGTGACGGAGAGCATATTTACGTCATGAGCGCCGAAGGAACGCTGAACAGATCCGATTATCCGAGCGGAGAGAATCAAAGACCGGCATGCACGGATCCGCTCTGCACGCATAAGCCCGGCAGTTCATGCCCGTTCGCAAATCTCGGTTCAATGTTCGGTATTGCCTGCTATGGGGACAAACTGTTCTATATCGGTAAAGACGGCGGCATTTATTCCTATACACCCGAAACGAATCGCAGTGAAGTGATTTTAACGGGCTGTTCAAGGGCAATGTTTCACCGCTACTGCGGAAACCTCTACTTGATCAACCCGGAGGAAGATAAAGATTTTAATTCCGTCAGCAGTATTTATCGAATCACAAAGGATTCCAAAGTAATCAATATCGGTTCGGTCGAAGCACAATTTACAAACGGTTTTTTCGTGCATTCGGAAAGTACCGTCGTTGGATTTGATCTTGAAACACCGGATGGAACTTCTCCGACTAAAGTCGTTTTATACGATATTGTGAAGAAAACGAGTAAAACGGTGTTTGAACGGTCTTTTTCCGAGCTTTCCGGCGACGAGCGCGACAAAGCGAGCGTCGTTCCGATGTCGATCTTCGGCGACAAGGTATTGTTTTCCGTCAGATGCTCGTATCAGAAATCCGGCGAAACGGTTGAACTTTCGGAAATTTGGCTCGTGGATGTTGTCAATGGACAAAAACGACTTTTAACGAAGATACAAAGCCTCGAAACGGGTTTTTACTGCCAATTTTCCGAAAAATACATCTGCACGGTGGATTGGCGTAATAACGAGGCGGATCCCTATATAGTGCACATTCTAGATCCGTACAGCGGTAAGGAAACGTCATATAATCTGTCAGAAATGGCGGCAAAGATCGGTGAAACGATTTCGCCGACCGATTGTCATTTGTCGACGTTGAACCGTTTTGCGCCTCTTTTGAGTAAAACGTATTGGATCCCATATACAGCCGTAAACGATGAGGGCGAAGAATATACGGCTTATCGTTTAAAACAGTTCAAATACTTGACTTTTGATCTTGAAAGCGGCAGGGTATTCAAGTACCCGGAACCGGATCCGTCGGAATTGTCGGCTTGACGAAACAAATAAATAAACAAGGAAACACACAATGAGCCTTTTGAAAGCGGAAATTCAAAAGATAACAGGCGTAAAGTGGTTTGCCGCGGTTTTGGCGGCTTTGATCTCTGCGTCCTCGCTTGTGTGCTTCTTTTACGTTTCGGGCGGCGAACGCTCTTCGTATACACCGGAACAAGTGGAAACAATCAAAGAATTTGCTGCTGAATTCTCCGTTGATTCAGACGGACTTGTCGTATTCAAGCAGTCATGCACAAACGCCCGCAGAGCGATCATGATGTGTTTGGGCGAAGAATACGAAAAGGAACTTGAGGCAGGCGCGGATGAAAAAGAACTGGAAAAGAAGTACGAAGCAATATATACCGATCCATCCACGTTCTTGACGCACGTTTTCAGCGACAAAATTGACGATGCCTCGTTGATCACAGCTTACGAGCGGCTGAACGCTGTAAAGAGTGATTTCGATTACGGCGTCGATCTGATCCTCAGGCAGTCGGAACGTAATGCTGCCGAACTTCGTACGGAATACGGTATGACGCCGGATGATCCGCTTTATCAATACCAGATTTATGCGTATAACAAATACAAAGCGGTATCCGATAGCGTGACCGTCGGAGAGGAATTCGTTTTCGGCTGGGATAAACTGTTTTCGTTTTCATACGGAGACATTTTCCTGTTTTTTGCGTTGATCCTGCTTGTGGGGACATTGTATTTTGTGGAACGTAACAGCGGCATGACGCCGCTTCTGCGCGTTTCAAAATATGGACGCGCGAAAACCGCGTTATCAAAAATATGCGCGGCAGCGTTAATATCTGTCGTATTAACCTTGTTGTTCTCTTTTTTGAGTTTTTTGATTGTAGGATTGCGATGTGGTTATTCCGATCCCTCTGCAGCCGTCCAGAATGTAAAAGCATTGGCGCTTTTTCCGGAAACCTGGTCGATAGGCGTGTTTTATTGCTATTTCATTTTATTAAAATCTCTTGCCGCGATCGCATTTACAGCGATGCTATCCGTTTTTGCATCGGTCATCGTCACCGAACCGTTATATTATCTGTCCGGCGCGGCGCTTTTCGGAGTGCATTTTATTCTTAACAGCATCGGCGTTCAAAATGATCAAATCTTCAGGCTGAATATCTATTCACTTAGCAGTGTCATACCGGTGACAGAACGGCTGTATATTTTTCAACCGCTTACAAGCTGTTTCGGATATCATATTATTGCGCCGATTCTTTGCGTTGTGCTTTTTGCCGTTTCATCGACCGCATCTGTTGCAATCGGAAACAGCGTTTTCTCACTTCGTTCCGGCAGAAACGTTCTGTCGGTGTGGATCAATCGGATAAAGCGCAAATCGTATCAAGCGTTTGCCGCGAAAAAAGAAAAGAATTACCGCCGAGACGTGTCGCTTCTGCGCTGGGAAGCGCGAAAATTGTTTTGCCAAAAGTCTGCCGTTATGATAATGATCCTCATGGTCCTTTTTCAGATCGGAATTTCTGTCGCTGTAAGGATACAAAGCGAGCCTGATCGGCAGCAGCGTATCTATGCAAGATTTATTCTGCCTGAAATCGCAGGACCATATTCACAAAACGGAGAAGTATTCGAATGGCTTCTGAAAATCTACACCGATCCGAATGACGGATCAAAAAACTTGGATGAAGCAATTGCTTCAGGCGTGTTTTCGGAACAGGATCGAGCCCGGATCGCCGACACCGCGAGATTTATCTACGAAAACGATCTGACCGACGGATTTGCATATTCGGAAGAGGTATATGATAGAAATATGCGGCTTTATGATGAAAGTCTTGATCCGATCTTTATTGATGAAACCGCTGCGCTTCCGGTCGTGACAAACAGGCTCGCTTATCCGCTTTATTTCGCTGTGCTGATCATTTGTTTATTGGTATGGACCGTTGAATACGGTGGAAAAAGTCAAGGGAGCCATTTTGCAAACATCATGACGGCGGCAAAAAACGGACGATCCAGCACCGTAAAAGCAAAAACGTGTTTTGTATTGCTTACGGCTTTCGCATTAACAGCCGTTTTCTGCTTCATAGAGACATTGATCCTTCTCGCCGGCAAATCGATAGACTTTCTCAGCGTTCCGCTGTATTCGGTCTCGGCATATTCCGGATCAGGCATTGAAATGCCCGTTGGACTGTATCTGATGATCGTGTTTCTTATTCGGATGGTATCGTCAGCATTGCTCGGGCTGTTATCCCTGTCTGTTTCGGCTTTGACGAAGAATTTCACCGCCGCGTTCAGTATCGTTGCAGGAGCGACGTTGATCCCGACTTTGCTTTTCCGGGCAGGACTTGATTTTGCCGGATATGCGTCTTTTATCGATTTTCAAAGCGGCAACGGTATGATTATGTTCTCAATTGAAAAACACTTATTTGGAAACTATTACGGAGCATTTTTGACGTATTTTGTTATCGTTGCATTCTTAACGATTGCAGTAACGGTGGCAGCAAACTTCAAGAACGGGGAGAAGCGAACATAATGAATAAACTTGTTTTTGACAGGATTTCAAAATCTTACGGTAAAACAAAGGCACTGACCGATTTTTCAGCTTCGCTGGAGCCCGGTATTTACGCATTGCTTGGTCCGAACGGCTCCGGAAAAAGTACCCTTATGAACATACTTACAGACAACCTGAAAGCCGATTGTGGGAAGATCTGCTATTGTGGCGAGGACGTTTTAAAAATGGGCGTGCGTTTCCGCGAGAAGATCGGCTTCATGCCGCAGTATCCCGGAATGTACGGAAATTTTACAGCGGAAAGGTTTTTGTGGTATATGTCTGCACTCAAGGGCATGAAAAAAGAGGATGCCGCAAAGAGCATTCCCGAAATCCTCGAAGCGGTCGAACTGTCCGACGTGGCAAATCACAAAATTTCTTCGTTCTCCGGCGGTATGAAACAGCGAGTGGCGCTCGCACAAGCAGTACTTGGTGATCCGTCCGTTCTGATCCTTGATGAGCCGACAGCTGGACTTGATCCGAAGCAGCGTATCGCTATCCGCAACTATATTTCACGCATCGCTTTTAACAAGATTGTTATCATCGCGACGCATGTCGTTTCTGATATTGAGTACATTGCCCGTGATGTTATTATGCTCAAAAAAGGCGTCATCGTCGACAACGCTCCGCCTGCGGAACTGCTCCGCAAAATCGAGGGGCAGGTCTGGAGCGTTTCGGTTACAGAGGAGAAAGTACAGCCTATGCAGGAAAAATACCGCGTGACGAATATTCTGAAAGATGACGACGGCGTTTCGCTGCGCATCCTCTCCGAAAAACAGCCGACCGAATCATCACGCCCGGTAAAACCAACGCTTGAAGATTACTATCTATATGTCTTCGGTGAAAGGACCGGTGGATAATAAATGCAAATAGAGTCATAAAGCGCCCGCTTATGATACGCGAGCGCTTTTTATGGCATTGTTGAAAGATTATATTCTCATTACTATACAAAGATCACCTCAGCCTGAACAATTTCCATTGCGCGAGCGCGGATACAATTCTTTCGCGCCACCCACTCCATCTGATCCTGCCGTTTGAGCGCTTCGGTCACGCTCTCGTTCTTCGCCAGCTCGGTCTCAAGTCGGGCAAGCCTTTCCTCAGCGTCTGCGTTGACCTCTTCGAGATACTGTCTCAGCGTACCTTTCATCCGCAT
>CACWOQ010000025.1 GCA_902762505.1 uncultured Ruminococcus sp.
TGAAAAATGTGGAACTGAAATGATTCCTATTGATGAGAGTAAACCTATTGGGATGACTTGCCCTAATTGTGGCTGGGGATGGGCAACAACTTATATCTCCGATTTACAAGAGGATAGCACCATTTATAATGTATCTTTGATTGAGGGGAATAGTACATCTATAGAAGTTATTAAAGCTATCGCTAAAATCTCAAATAAGAATTCTGTGGAAGCCAAGAAAATGATAGAGACCCCGCCTGCTGTTATTTTTTCAGGGAAAGCAGTTCAGGTTAAAGCCGTTCTTGCACTGCTTGATTCACTGTTGATTGCTTACACTGTAACTCCTGAATTTCCATATTCGCTGACTCAGGAATCCTAAAATCTGTAACCATCAGACTGACTTTCACAAAATCATCGTCCTGTTGATGATCTGTGACAATTCTTCGATTGACTTTCACAGGAGAGAGGGAAGTAGCTGCTGAGTGACAATAATTAGCCTAGAACAGAGAAAATCTTTGGATTTTCAGCTATTTTTGTCACAAATCATTGGGACGATCATCTTCTGGTGACAGTATCCTGTCACAAACAGAGTGTTATAGAACGCCCAGTGAAACTTATTTGGCCGATTGTCACAGATCGTAGGAAAACACGAGATGTGTGAAACAGAGTAGACGCAAGACCAGCGGCAGACGAACCCTTTGCAGCCTGTTCTTAAAAAAATACCTGATAAGCATCCAGCGAAATTCTCGCAGCTTTGCTAGTCAGGTATTTTTGTGGGCTATCTTGGTATAGCCGCTTCTTATGTTTTTATTCCTCCATTTCGGCGGGTTCAATACAGAAACCGCCGATGGTGTCGGACTCGTAGTGGAAATCCTCTGTGCTGATGCCGGTCAGCTCCAGAAACTCATCCATAATCATATCGCCGCTGACTTCAAAGGAGGTCTCGTCCACCTGAATGACATCCGGCTCCACATCGTCGGTCTCGTCCCAGATATCGCCCACGATCTGCTCCAGCACATCCTCCATGGAGATCAGACCCAGCGTACCGGAATATTCATCGGTGACCAGGGCCAGATGCTGCTTGGCTGTCTTCAGCGTCTTCAGCACCTTGGGGAGCTTCATGGTTTTATAGACGAAGCAGGGAGGCAACAGCAGGGAACGAAGATCCACCTCGCCCTCGCCGGCCATGGCCCGCAGCAGATGATTCAGGTGCAGGGTGCCGATGACGTTGTCGATGCTGCCTTCATAAACCGGGAACCGGGAGTAGGAGGAATCCTGAACCTGAAGGAGAATTTCCTCCAGAGAATCTTCCACATTGATGGCTTCGATATCCACCCGGGCGGTCATGACATCAGAAGCGGAAATATCCTTGAAATCAATGGCGGCCTGGACGATTTCTGACTGGTCGGAGTCCAGCACGCCCTCATCCTCGGCGGTGTCGATAATGGAATGCAGCTCCTCCACGGATTCTTCCTCATCCGCTTCGGTTTTCACTTCCTTGATGGGTTTCGTCACCAGATTGACCAGACCCACCACGATCAGAATCAGGGGCTTCAGCACCAGCATCAGAAAATAGACGATGCCGGAATACTTCATGGCCGTGGTGTTGGCGGTCTTCTTGACAGTGATTTTCGGAATGGTTTCACCAAAGATGATGACCAGAATCGTCACCACAATGGTGCCGATGAAGGTCCATTTGTCAGTGCCCAGCAGCAGAAGCATGAAGACGGAGGTCAGGGAAGAGGCCGCGATATTCACCAGATTGTTTCCAATCAGAATGGCGGACAGCGCATTGTCGAAATGCTCCAGAATCCGCACCACCCGGCCGGCCCGGCGGTTGCCGTCCTCGGCCTCGTTGCGCATGCGGACTTCGTTGCAGGAGGTAAAGGCGATCTCCGATCCGGAGAAAAAGCCGGAGCAGTAAACACAGATCAGGATGCCGATGAGAAAAAGCACTAAACCAATCATTCTGCTTCAGCACCTCCTTCCGGTTCCGCGTCCTGCTGATGGTCCTCGGGAGCATTCTCCTCAGGCAGAGACTCATCCTTCTCGGAGACTTCAATCTTCACCTTCAGGATACGGTTGTGATCCATGGAGAAGACGTTCACATGCAGGTGATGGTAGACGAAGGAATCGCCCTCTTCGGGAACGGCCTGGAAATTCGACAGCACCCATTCGCTGATGGGCATGTTGACGAAGTCCTCGTTCTCTTCGGGATCCTCGTATCCCATGAAGGTAAAGAGGGCCTCGACGGTCTCGCCGGCATCCGCCTCGAAGACAGCAGGAGCCAGCTTCACGATGGGCTCTTCGATGACATCATCCTCGTCCCAGATCTCGCCCACGATCTCCTCGAGAATATCCTCCACGGTGACGATGCCCATGGTGCCGCCGTAGTTGTCCACGATGACCGCCATGTTCAGCTTGTTTTTGGACATCTCGGAGAGCAGCTCGTTGATGTTGGCCGTGGCGGTGGTGAAGTAAACCTCATCCAGCAGGGGCCTGAGCTCAGGAATCTGATTGTCCCGCAGATAGCGCTTCATAAAGCGGCGGATCTGCAGCACACCGATAATGTTGTCAATGCTGTTTTCATAGACGGGGATACGGCTGTGGGTGGTATTTTTCAGGAAATCCAGCACCTCTTCGGGAGGATCATCCACGTCCAGCGCTTCCAGATCCACCCGGGGAGTGAGGATCGCCTCCACCGTCATGTCGGAGAAGGAGAGAGCGGAAGCGATCAGATCGCTCTGAGACTCATCAATGGCTCCTTCTTCCTCCATCCCCTCGATAATGTCGTAGAGCTCATCCTCCGTGACGGAAATCTCCGGCTCCGCCTTGGTGTGGCGGGAGGCAAATTCCGCGATTTTGGAAAGCACGAAGGAGAAGGGCGAAAAGATTTTCATCAGCACGCAAAGAAATCCTGCGGTCTGCAGGATAAAGGCTTCACTATTCTTTTTTGCGATGCTTTTGGGCAGCATTTCGCCGACAAAGAAAACCACAATGGTGGTGATAATCGTACTTATAGATACAGCTGAAAGGCCCCAGGTCCGGGTAACTACCTGCGTTACCAGGGCTGCAGCTGCGATATGAACAATATTTGTGCAAATTAAAAGGGTTGTTATCGCCTTATCAAAGTTTTCAATGGCAAATAACGCCTTTTTAGCGCGGGAATCTCCGCGTTCCGACAGAACCTTGATCCTGTTTTTCGACACCGAGGAGAGGGATGTCTCAATCAGCGCGAAAACAGCGGCCAACAGTATCAGAACAGCAGTAATAATCCAATACGATCGACTGTCGCCATCCATAAAAGGACTCATCACTTCCTTCCAAAAATATAATAATATACTTTAACATATTCTTCAAATTCTGTCAAGGGAGAGGCCCGGCGGCGGTTGGCCATCAAAAAAGAGACAGGATTGAACCTGTCTCCTTTTTGATGACTTTATTTTTTGAGCTCCAGCTTTTCCAGGCCCGCCCTGTGCATCAGCCATGTGCCCCAGAGCAGGGCGCCCTGGCCGAAGATGTTGGTGCCCTGGGCAATCCAGTTCATGGACGCTTTGGTAAAATCATGGGAAGAAAGATAACCCATGCCCAGCATGGCGATCAGCGCCAGTACAAAGAAGATGATCAGCACCGGTTTTCCTAGCTTCTTTGCCAGCACCGACATGCTCACACAGATCATGCCGATGCCCGCAGTCATCATGCCCACGAAAATGAAGGTTCCGGTGAAAACCGGCAAGGCCGCGGTATGCAGGACCGTTTTTCTTTGAGGGTTTTCCTGCGTGTTTCCCTGAGGATAGACCAGCATCGCCACCAGGCCCAGACCGCTGAGCAGAAATCCGATGGCCTGCACGGGAAAGAACATGGCCGAGAGGGGAGCAAAATCACAGATGCCCGCCGCGTACAGCAGCTTATACAGCGCCTTCAGGGCTCCAGCACAGGTGACATCAATGATGCCCGCCGCGAAAATGGCGAAGGCCCCTTTGCTCATTTTTCCATACAGATCCCGCATCATCAGGACTCCGGCCCAGGCAAAGAGGAGGACCGGAACGAAATCTGTCAGAGCCATGGGGATCGAAAATTCTTTCACACTAATGCCTTCTTCCTTATTCCGGTTTTGCCAGGTGATAGAGAGGAATCAGCGGCAGAATGATAGGAGTTTTGCTGACGTACGCCTGATATTCAGGCTTGGAACCGTATTGTTTCATCTGGCGCTTCTCCATCCGCTGGGCCCCGTTGAACATAATATAGACAATGCAGATATAAGCCAGCGCCGCAGTAATCCACTGTCCGAATCCCTGATAGGTGGTGAAGCCTGACACAAAGATGCCGGTCCAGAAGATGATTTCTCCCAGATAGTTGGGGCAGCGGACGATGCGGTACAGACCCTGGGTGGCTACCATATCGGGCCGTTCTTTTTTCTGCGTGGATTTCTGGCGGTCGCTGAGGGACTCCAGCACCAGACCGAAAACAGAGATCAGCATGCCGATGACGGGCACAGCCACATCGGTGGATTCGTTTTTAAACCGGAACAGCATGGGGCTTACCTGAGCGGTGTAGAGCACCGCCACGCAGACCCAGATGGTCACCAGAACGAAAAACGGCATTTTCTTTTCGTTGTTTTTCGCCAGGGAGGCCTTCGCCACATTTGTCTTTCGGAAGGAGGCACTCTTCAGCTCCCGCGCCAGCAGGAAGCCGGAAAGCCTGGCTCCGTAGCAGACAAAGAGCAGTGCCTGAAGCAGCACAATCCATAGGGGCGTAGCGCTGGGATGGATCAGGTACATGATCAGAACAGCGATGCCGCCTCCCGCAATGGCAAAACCGTAGCCCACGGAGAGGAAATAGACAAACTTATAAAAACCGACAGCGCAGAGAACAGCGCAGATAATCAGCAGAATCCCTAACAGTTCCCAGTACATCTTCAGGCCTCCTTACCGAAGCTTTGCTTGATATACTGCGCGAAACTTCCTTCTCCCACCTGGGTATCGCCCACCAGGTTGTGGCTCAGCGTCCACTTGGAGAAGAGGATAATATCGTGCTTGCCCTCCTTCTTGATTTTGGGAAGGTTGGCGAGGATGCCGAAGAGCCAGATGGGCGCCCACTTGATTTTCAGGGGCTTGCCGGCGGCCTCAAAGCACAGCTTCGCCATTTCTTCATAGGTGTAGGTTTCTTTGCCTCCCACATTGTAGGTGACATTGGTGTCGTTCATGTGCTCCACGATGAAGGCCGCGAAATCCGGGCAATCTACCACGTTGGCCTTCACATGGCCGTAACCCTTCAGCAGCTGCATCTCGCCCTTTTCGACATAGGGCCGGAAAACTTTGATGATGTCATAGAAATAGCCGGTGGGCCGGTAAATGACATAGTCCATGGGCTGCTTCTTGATGGCTTCCTCCACCAGATATTTGGCGTGAAGCATGGGCACCTTCTCCGCGCCGGGCTCGTCGCAGGAGATGACGGAAATGTAATTGAATTTCTTTACGCCGGCGCGTTTGCTCTCCTCGTAAAGGTTCAGGTTGCCGCGATAGTCGATATCGTACGCGGTGAAGCGCGCAGAAGCTCCGGTGAGGCCCATGGTCGTTATAACGACGTCCGCGCCGTCGCACAGACCTTTGAGAGTGGAGGGATCCGTCGCGTCGATCTTAACGAAGGAATATTTCCCCTCCGTCCCCTCGATCTTCGCCTCCTTCAGGTCCGCGGCGACGACCTCGCATCCGGTCCTGCACAGGCATTTGAGAATTTCCGCGCCGAGATTGCCGAAGGCGCCTGCAAGTACAACTTTCATGTTTTTTTCTCCTTATGATATACTCACACCGGAAACCGTTCAATCTCCGGCTTTGATGAACGAATAAATATACTCGGCGGCAAGCTCAATCTGCTCGCCGTCCCGAAGCGCGGACACGCCGTCTCCGCGCTGCGCGCCGTACATCCCGAACCCGGCGTGGTTCCCACCGTCGATCACATACTCGGTAAGATCGGCGGGGAGATTGTCTCTGTACGCTCCGTATTTTTCGCGGTTCATTACGCCGTCGCGGCTCCCGTATACCGAAAGACAGCGCAAACCGCTTTGCGAGACGTCTATGTCGGAATACGCGGCGAGCAGGACGATCCCGCTCACGTCCTTCGCGTGCCCCGCGGCGTATCGCGCCGCCATCACCCCGCCGAGCGAATGACCGCCGATATACCAGCGCTTCACCGATCCGTAACGGCTTACGGCTTTGTCCGCGGCGTTCGGGTTCAGGATAGCCAGATCGAGCGGCATATCGGTTATGACGCACAGCACACCGTACGAGGCGAGCTTCGCCGCAAGCGGCGCGTACGCGTAATGATCGACCATGGCGCCGGGATACAGTATGAAGCCGTATTCGGACTCCGGGTCGCCGAAGACGGTGAGCGCTCCCTCGACCTCGCGCATCTCAACGCGCGACGCGCGGCAGTACTCCGCGATTCTTTCCGTGTCCGCGTGATATCCGGCTGAAAACCACAGCGTGAAAACGGATATCGCAAGACATACCGCGACCGCCGCGGCTGTGATACGGATTATTCTCTTTTTATTTTCATTGTTAATGATACCCATTGATGACGACTCTCCGTGAAAGCTCAGATCATAGTATACCACTTAAATCCGATTTGTCAAGAGAAAAAAACCGGATTACCGCCGCCGCGCAGAGCGCCGCGTTATATCATTACGTATATAACGCCGTTGTCCGGGTGCATCGCGCGTATCGGCAAATTCAGCGTCAAGTTATCAAAAACCTCTTGTCACAGACACAATTTTATGATATACTGATAATAATAAACGTACGGAGGCACAAATGAAAGCGTCAAAACGTGAACTCAGATATGCAAGCCTCAATTTCAACGAGGTGCATCACACCACTCTCAACCCGGAAGGCCCGGGCGTAGTCCGCATACATCTCGTCCCGCCCGCCGTCTCGGAGCGGCAGATACCGGCGAGCGTTGCGATAATCAACGGTCAGGATATAGTTCCCGTGAACGTTTCGTGGAGCATACTTCTCACGGAGCTTATAAAACACATAAATGAATACAGCGGCAAGCCGATAAATCAGAGGGACGCGGATGAAATTGTCGCTGCGACGGCTAAATCGGTCAGACGCGTGTACCCTTTCACGACGAAAAAACGCATGAAAAGGGACGTCTTCCGCATATTGAACACTTTTTCGCAGATCGCGCGCGGCAGGATACCCGACGAGGATATCGGATATACGGAGCTTTCCGACTACGCGCCGTACATGAAGGCGCCTCACAGGATGGATCTCATGGTATCGGCGATGACAAAGGACGGGCTGTGGAACTGTTCGCAGAAATGCGTCCACTGCTACGCGGCGGGGCAGGTCTGCTCCGACGAGGAGGAGCTGCCGACGGAGGCGTGGCTTGCGATAATCGACAAATGCCGGAGCATCGGCGTGCCGCAGGTCACCTTCACGGGAGGCGAGCCGACGATGCGCGACGATATTTTCGAGCTTATAGAGCACGCGAAATGGTTCATCACGCGGCTGAACACGAACGGCATCAAGCTTACGAAGGAATACTGCGAAAAGCTGAAGCGTTCGTCTCTTGACAGCCTTCAGATCACGTTTTACAGCCGCGACCGCGACATCCACAACAGGCTTGTAGGCGTGAACGGCTACGATCTGACGCTTGACGGGATCAAAAACGCGCTTGCCGCGGGCTTGAATCTGAGCGTCAACACGCCGCTCTGCACCCTCAACGCGGACTACACGGAGACGCTGCGCTTCCTGCACGGACTGGGCGTCATTTACGTCACCTGCTCCGGGCTCATAACGACCGGCAACGCGAGAAGCGGCGAATCGGAATCGCTTCAGCTCAGCCGCGGGCAGATTAAGGAGATCGTCTGCTCCGCCGTGGAATACTGCCACGAAAACGGAATGGAGATCAGCTTCACGTCGCCCGGCTGGATCGACACGGGGGTCTTCGGACAGCTCGGCATACCGACGCCCGGCTGCGGCGCGTGTCTTTCCAATATGGCGATAACGCCCGGAGGCGGCGTCGTGCCGTGTCAGAGCTGGTTATCGGATAAGCCGCTCGGAGATTTCCTATCCGACGACTGGAACGGTATCTGGAACAGCGAGGCGTGCGCGGAGCGCAGACGGTTCTCCGCCTCACAAAGATATGAATGTCCTCTCCGCGTTATGAAAGGAGGCGTGAAAGATGAAAAATAAGAGATTCCCGTCGTTATTCGCCGCCGTTTTCATAATCCTTTCCGTCATCTTCTCCGTCAGCGCATACGCCGAGGATCTTGACGAAATAGAACGTTATGAGATAAAGATAGACGTAAACGAGGACGCTACGCTTTCGATGCTCTATGAGATCGACTGGCGCGTGCTCGACTCGACGAGCGACGGACCTCTTTCATGGGTGAAGATCGGCATTCCGAACGCCCACTACGTCTCTTACGAGGCGCTCGGCGACAATATTTCGGACATATCCTACACGTCGTCCGGCGGATCGTATTTGAAGATCACGTTCGACCAGAGCTACTACGAGGGAGAGGTCGTGAAGTTTTCCTTCCTTCTTACGCAGGATTACATGTACGACATGGATTCCGTGACCGAGGGATACACGGTATATACGTTTACGCCCGGCTGGTTCGACGATATAAAAGTCGACAGCCTCGTCATCCGCTGGAACAGCGATAAGGCGGACAGCTTCAGCCCCGCCTGCGAGACCGACTCCGAGGGATACTACGTCTGGCGCACGGCGCTGTCAAAGGGAGAAAGATACACCGTCCGCGTCACTTACGCAAACGACGCGTACGCCTTCGTCGACTATAAAAGCACGGAAAAAGACGACGGCGGCGACGGCTACGACTACACGGAAGACGACGGCAATTCCTTTGCCGATTTCATAACCGGGCTGTTCGTTTTGCCGATAATGCTCGCGCCGTTCGCGCTGCCGATAGTGATCGGCTCGCTGGCGTACAGAAAAACGGCGAACTTCAACACGCAGAAAAAGATCACCCGCACAAAGATAGAGTATTACCCCGAATGTCAGGGCTGCGGCGCGCCGAGACCGGAGGGAAGAGACAACTGCGAATACTGCGGCAGAAGCTTTATCAAGAGCGAAACGAAGGTCGAGGAAAAGGATATCCCGAAGGAGGAATCCGACATTCTGAAGCAGACGAGCAACGGAACTTACAGATACTCGTCGTCGCCGAACACTTATATAAGAGTGAGAGTCGTGAACGTGCCCGTATTCACAAGCAGATCCTCTTCGTTCGGCTCCGGAAGAAGCTCTTCGTCCTCCTGCGCCCACAGCTCCTGCGCCTGCGCCTGTGCGTGCGCCTGCGCCTGCGCCGGCGGCGGCCGCGCGGGATGCACGGAAAAGGACTTTTACAACACCGACGTCAAGCTGCGCTACTTTGAGGCCATAAATAAGAATGAAAAGCATCAGGACGGTATATAAGATCGGCAACGGACCGTCGAGCAGTCACACGGTCGCGCCTCATCTTGCCGCCGGGCTGTTCGGTTCAAGATATCCCGACGCCGACAGATACGAGGTGACGCTTTACGGATCTCTCGCCTGCACGGGCGAGGGTCACGGAACGGGCAAAGCCGTCCGCTCCGCGCTGCCGTCAGCCGACGTATACTACGACAAGGAAGACCATACGAATCCGCATCCGAACACGATGGTGTTCCGCGCGTTCAAGGGCGGCAGACTGATCGGATACGCGAAAATATTCAGCATAGGCGGCGGCTCGATAAAAATAGAGGGCGAGGAATCGCAGGACGAGGCTGAGGTGTATCCGGAGAAGAATTTCTCACAGATACTGAACGCCTGCCGTGAAAACGGAATAAGTCTCGCCGAATTCATCCGCTCGCGCGAGGGCGAGGCTCTGCATCCTTATCTTTCGCGCGTGTGGGAGGCGATGCAGTCCTCCGTCAAAGCGGGGCTGTCCGCTGAGGGCGTACTGCCCGGAGGGCTGGGAGTGAGCCGCAAAGCGAAGCTGTTATACGAAAAGCGCTGTTACAATGAGGATTCGTCAATAACCGAAAGCCGGCTGATCGCCGCCTACGCCTTCGCCGTGAGCGAGGAGAACGCCTGTGAAAACATAGTCGTCACGGCGCCGACCTGCGGCAGCTGCGGCGTGATCCCGTCTATCTTCTACCATATGAAATACGACCGGGGGATCCCGGACTGTGAGATAATCGACGCGCTGGCGGTCGCGGGGCTGATAGGCAACGTGATCAGGACGAACGCGAGCATATCCGGCGCCGAATGCGGATGTCAGGCGGAGATCGGCTCGGCTTGCTCCATGGCGGCGGGCGGATACGCTTCCCTGCTCGGGCTCGGACTCGATCAGATAGAATACGCGGCGGAGGTCGCAATGGAACACAATCTCGGTCTGACGTGCGACCCGGTGAACGGTCTCGTTCAGATACCGTGCATCGAGCGCAATTCCGTCGCCGCGATGCGCGCGATAAGCTGTGTGGATCTTTCTCATTTCCTCACCGAGACGAGAAAGGTCTCGTTTGACGAGATCGTAGCCACGATGTATCAGACCGGGCGCGATATGAATGAAAAATACAGGGAGACGTCGCACGGAGGACTCGCCGCGATATACCGCGGCAAGCCGTGACGGCAAATCGCATCAGATGAAAAAGCTATGCGCGCTTATACTGTGCGCGTTACTTTCCATAACGGCGCTGAGGCTGACGCCGGGCGCCGCGGACGTATACGTACTTCCGCTTTTTGAAACGTCCGACACACACGGATATCTGGCAGACACGTCCGGCGACGAATATGAATACCGCCTTGCGTTCATCGCCGACAAGGTCAAGGACGTACGCGGTCACGGAGAGCTTTACGACGCCTCCGCCGCCGTGCTCGTTGACGGAGGCGACATATATCAGGGCAATTCCCTGTCGAATCTGCTTCACGGCGATTCCGTTTCGGCGGCTTATCAGATAATGGGATACGACGCCGTGACCGTCGGAAATCACGAGTTCGACTGGGGGATAGAAAATACGGTCGACCCGGACTGCACGATGAAGGATTACTCCGTCGGCGGACAGAAATTCGAAAACACGGTCCCCGTCACCGCCTGCAACATTTACAAAGACGGGAAGCGCGTCACGTTTACGAAGGACTGTGTGATACTTGAAAAAACCGCGTCGTCAGGCGGCAAAAAGCTCCCGGTCAGAGTCGGCGTCATCGGCTTTGCGTCGGATTACGCGTCAAGCATCATGGACTCGAAATTCACCGGCGCCGGATATTCCGTCCGCGAGGACTACGCGGCGGCTGAGGCTCTCGCCCTGAGACTCGAATCGGAGGGCGAGTGCGACGTGACGGTGCTTCTCACGCACGGAGAGGCGTCCGAGGCGGCGGCTCGGCTTTCCGTCGGCTCGCCCGTCGATCTCGTGCTCGGCGGTCACACTCACAGAAGCGTGACCGGCACGGCGCCGAACGGCGTAAGATACGCGCAGCCCGCCTGCTACGGCGGAGCGTACGTTTACTGTGAGCTGAGATTCACGCAGGATAACGGCAAAGCCGTTTTCGACGGCGTAGGCAGGACGGAGACGGTCGGCGTCACGTCGGACCCTTCGCGCCTTTACAACAACGAAAAAAACTCGGACACGCTCGACCTCGATACGGTGCTTTTGTCCGATATGTTCATCGCCGAGATAAGAGAGGCGCTGAATGAAAAGATAGGCTTCATCGACACGGAGGCGAAAAGATACGTTTTCATCAGGGACAGCGGAGAACGCGCCTGCACGATGGGAAACTGGCTTGCGTCCGTGACGGCGCGCGCCGTCGAAGCCGACGTCGGGTTCATAAACGCGGGCGGTCTTCGGCTCGATATAGATCTTCGTTATTACGACGAAACGAAAGATATAACCGCGTCCGACGTTTACGCCATGTTCCCGTTTGAAAACAGGATCTACTGCTACGAGCTGACTTACGCGGAGCTGCTCCGCGTGCTCGAATACTCGCTTACCCCGTCCGGCTCCACGCTTTTGTCGCGCATGACGGGCGTCGACTGCTATTATACGGGGCAGACCGTCAACGCGATAGTAAAGGACGGCGAGGCGGTATATCACAACGGTGTATGGCGGCAAGGGGCGGAGGACGAGAAAATAAGAGTCGCGGTAAGCGAATTCATCGCCACCTCGGACAGGCAGGAGAACGGTTCGTCAAATCCGCTTTACGTCTGGCGGCAGAGCGAACGCGTCATAAGCTCCGACACGGTCGACTCGGAGGGCGCGCTGCGCGTGCTGAGAGAGGAAGCCGGTCCGTCGCACGGACTGCTTTACATCGACCGGAAGCCTCATTACATAAACAAGGCGTACGCGGGCGTTTCCGTATCCGGGCTCGGGTGGGAGCTTTCAAACGGCGTGCTTACGGTAAACCCGTCGGCTCTGTCCGGAAGTCCGGCGTGGCGGCGGTACGGCGATGAGATCGGCGCCGTGGAATTCTCCTTCGTCCCCTCGTCCGTCCCGGCGAAATGCTTTGACGGCTGCGCGGTCAGAAAAGTCGTGTTCCCCGGCACGGAGGAGGAGTGGTACGGGACGGAAATCGCCGACGAAACGCTCCGCTCCTCACCCGACGTCACGGTGGTCTGCACAGACGGACAACTGCGCGCATGGACTTATCTGTGCCGTGCCGAAGGCCATCTGTTTCATTCCATCACGGTGAGAAAGCCCATGGAGGAGCAGCCGGGCGTAAGGCAGCTTTTCTGCGAAAGATGCGGCGAGACGGAATACGAGGACGTGGAATACGTAAAGCCCTTCCGCGCTCTGCCGTTCATCATAGGCGGCGGGATACTCGCCGTATGCGCCGCAGCGGCAGCCGTCGTCATCACGGTCGTGAAAAAGAAAAGAAAAAAACCGGAGGAGATCCCGGAATGAGATACGTTGCGCTTGCTTTCACTGGTTACCGTACCGAAAAGCTTCCGTTTCCGCCCACGCCGGAAAACTTATCCGCTCTGCGTGAAAGGATCGCCCGCGTGATACGCGAGCAGGCGGGGCTCGGCGTAAAATACTTTATGAGCGGAGTGTGCCACGGAGCGGATCTCATAGCCGCGGAAACGGTGCTTGAGCTGAAAGAAGAGCTCGGGATAAGTCTGTGGTGCGCGGTGCCGTTCCGGGGTCACGAAAAGCTGATCCCGGAGGCAGAGCTTCCGCTTTACAGAAAAGTCCTATCCGGCGCGGACGGAGTCATAGTCGTGCACGACGGATATCCGTCAAAGGGAGAATACGGCAGGCTTTTCAACGACAGGAACAGATTCATGGTCGATAAATGCGACGGACTGATAGCAATATGCCCCGGGTCTGATATACAGCCCGGGGGCACAAGGAACACGGTCGATATGGCGCGGCGCGCCGGAAAACCCGTGATATTCGTTTTATAACGCCACCTGCTCGCCCGTGCAGAACGAGTAAAGCATGCAGGACACGTTTTCCCTGCACGTTATCGCCTTTACGGCTGTTCCGTAGTAGCCGAGCTGGCGTCTGTGCTTTTCGGCGAATTCCGAAAGTGCGGAGGGCGAGCGTCCTATCCTGTCGGTCTTGTAATCGAGCACGGTGACCGAACCGTCTTCATTTTCAAAGAAACAGTCAATAACGCCCTGAACGAGGAGCTTTTCCCCGGCAAGGGCTTTTTTTCTTTCCGCGTCGTCCGTGAAATCAGCCGCGTCAAGCTCCGCGTTGAAGCGGTATTCGCGGCAGAAAAGCCTTCCGCCGTCTCTCGCCGCCTTCATCCTGCGGTATACCGCGGATCCGAAAAAGCGTCTGACCTCGTCTCTGTATATGAGCTCCGCCGTCTCCGGCTTGATGAAGCCCAGACCGACGAGCCGTTTTATCTCGGCGTCGACGTCCTCCTCCGCCGAGTCAAGGTCGCAGAACTGCATGAACAGATGCGTCGCCGTACCTGCCGCCGCGGCGTCAGCCTTTTCCTCCTCCTCCGCGTAATCCGGCAGGATCAAAGACTTCGGCGCCTCATCCGCAAACACGTCGACGGATTCGCCGTCGTCGTCAAGAAACGCGGGATACAGCTTCGATACGGAGACCTTTTTCGGAAGCCTCGCCGCCTCCTTATACGGATACTCGAAGCTGAATATCCGCCTGAGCCGGGCGTAATCCTCTTCGCCGTACGACGTTTCCCCGATTTGCGCAGTATACGGCGTCTGCTCCTCTTCTTCTGTCAGAGGTCCGTATCCGACCGTATACGATCCGCCGCTGCCGTCAAGCGACGCGGTGAGGAAGTCGAGAAAGCTGTGGCAGCCGTATATCATATCCGGCGTCGCGTCGCCCGTGAACGCCGGTTCCTTTTTCGGACTTGCGGTGACGTACAGATATTTTTTCGCGCGGGTCAGCGCGACGTAGAACAGACACGCCTCGTCGCGCACGGCGTCGTTATTGCGTTTGATCACGGCGGCGCGGTAGCCGGGACCTACTCTTATGATCCCGTCGCTTCCCCTGACTCTTATGCCGATGCCGAGAGTCCTGTCGCTTATCACGCTTTTTCTGCTGTGCTCGGAATTGAAGCTTCCGTCACAGCCGAGAATGAACACTACGGGGTATTCAAGCCCCTTGGAGCCGTGTATCGTCTGGACGGTGACGCGTCCCTCCGGATCCGACGCCACGCCGAACGATCTCTGCTGTTCTATCATCTCGCCGCAGTATTTCACGAAGCCGTACAGACCCTTGAAGGAATCGGATTCGTATCTTCGGCACAGCTCGTAAAGCATTGCGAGGTTCTGTTTCCTCGCCTCCGGGTCGCCTCCCGGCTCCGCGTAGACCGCCGAGGTGACAGACGTTTCACGGAAAAGCATGCGGACGAATTTATCCGTTTGCATACTGCGGCTCCTGTATCTGTATCTGTTGAGCCGCTCTATCATCGAACGGCATTTTGCGTCTCCCTTTTCATCGGCGAAGGCCTTGACCGCCTCGTAAAGAGGTCCGTCCGGGTATGCGAGTCTGATCGCTGCGAGCTCGTCGAGCGTGAAGCCGAAAAGCGGACTTTTCATCACCGCGGCAAGCGGAACGTCGCGCATGGGATTGTCCACGGCGGACAGAAGCGACACGCACAACAGTATTTCCGGCGCGTCGAAAAAGCTTTTGTCAGAGCCGTTGACGGAGCCGATACCGTGATCTGAAAGAGCCTTCGCCGCCACGGCGCACATCGCGCCGCCGCGGCACAGTATGGCTATATCTGACGGGACAAGCTTCGTTCCGTCGTCCTTTTTTCCGTATCTCAAAAGCCTTTTTATCTCTTTTGCTGCGTATTCCGCCTCGTCGGCGCCGCTTCCGCCGGGAAACAGCCTTATATTGACCGGGACGTCCTCGCGCGCCTCGCACTTTTTGCCGAATACAAGCGCGTCGCGCGCCTCGTAGGGAACGGCGTCACCGCCGCCGAAAACACGGGCGAACACCTCGTTCGTGAAATCTATGACCGGTTTTCCGCAGCGGAAATTCTCGGACAAAAATATCACGGACGGGCCGGGATCTTTGCCGTCATACGGCTTGAATCTTTTTCTGTACGATGAAAATATCGTCGGATCCGAGCCGCGGAAGGAGTATATCGACTGCTTCACGTCGCCGACCATGAATCTGTTGTTTCTGCCGACGGCGGAAAAGATCGCGTCCTGGATGGCGTTGACGTCCTGATACTCGTCAACGTATATCTCGTCGTATTTTCCGGCGAGTCTTTCGGCAAGAGAGCCGTCTCCATGACACACGAGTCTGTAAGCGAGCCGCTCCATATCGGAAAAATCCATCATTTGCAGCTCTAATTTTTCCGCGGAAAAAGCCCGGTCGAACCGTTTCAGAAAGGCGTATACCGCGCGGCAAAGGACAGCCGTGTCACGGCAGATCATTTTTGCGTCCTCTTCATTGAAGGAAAAGCATTTCCGTGCGTTTTCAAGCATTTTTTTCGCCTCGTCGCGCAAGGCTTTGCATTCATCCTTGAACGGGAGCTCGCCGCGCACCGGCTTGAATTTCGGCAGCTCCGGCGCCTCGCGGAAAAAGCCGTAACACTCACCGTACCCGCGTGACAGAGCGGCTTCGGCGCTCATCAGATGATCGCGCAGTCCGAGCATGGCGGGGCGGTATTTTTCCGCGTAGTCCTCATCGTCGCCGTAACGGAGATCGAGCCGGTCGATCCTGCCGGCAAGCCCGTCAATCCGCCTTTTGACGTCGTCTCTTATGTATTCGAAATAAGGCGAGGACGACAGGTCTGACGACGCCATCTCATATCTTTCGGCGCATTCCTCATAGTGCGAAAGAAATTCCGGGTACGACGTGACCTCGTCGTACAGCTCGCGGAAAACGTCGTTCAGCGCCTCGCCGGGTCTGATCTTTTCAAACGTGTCGAAAAGGGAGAGCGCGTCGAATTCACCGTCTCCGCCGTCCTCGTACGCCTGATCTATCGTCTCGTCCATGACGCGGCGTTTGAGGGATTCCGCCTCCTCCTGCTGCGCGGTCCGCAGCCTCGGCGGAAGCCCGAGCGCGGCGCCGCCTTCTCTTATTATCCTGCCGTAAAACGAGTGTATCGTGCTCACGGAAGCCGAGGGAAGAAGCGAAAGCTGGCGTCTGATCCTTGCGTTATCGGGCTCCTCCGCCGCCTTTTCCGTCAGTTTTTTCCTTATTCTGACGCGCAGCTCCTCCGCCGCTTTATCCGTGAACGTGACGATAAGGAGCCTGTTTATATCAACGGGATCATTCTTCCGGCAGACGGTCTGAAGGACTCTTTCGGTAAGAGTCGCCGTTTTGCCGGAGCCCGCCGCGGCGGCTACGAGCACGTCGCGCCGTCCGATATCTATCGCAGCCTGCTGAGAGCTTGTCCATTCCATACTCAACCGCCCGTCCTTCTTTCCTTTTTTTCGGTATATCTGCAAATGTAAACGTAAGGGCAGTGCGAGCACGGCGCCTCGTCCTTTTCTTTCGCCGTGACGGAAGCGTCTCCCGCGCACATGCGCTCCGCGGCTTCCTTGACGCCGCGCTTCACCTCCGAAAACAGCGCTTCCATCTCCTCCGTCGCGGCAAACGACATACCGCCCGCCTTCGCCTTGAAAACGGCTCCGCCCTTCGGACCCATTCCCTGCTCGAGCGCGTCCGGCACGCCGTCCTCCGAAAGGGCGACGCCAGCGCGCGGCAGAGCCTCCTCCGCCGGCACGTCTCCGCTCCCCTCGGACACTCTGTTCTTCGGCACTACCTGCATATAGAACAGCGCCGCGGGAACACGGCTCCGCTCCTTTCCGTCGGGCGCGCAGACGGTCAGCATATAAACGAAAAGCTGAACGGACTTGTCTGCCTCCGAAAGCTTTGACAGATCGAGCTTCAGCTCGCCGGTCTTGTAGTCCACGAGTTTTATATAAGTCACGCCGTCGCGTTCGTACGCGTCGACGCGGTCGATCTTGCCGGTAAGATACGTTTTTTTGCCGTTGTCGAGATCTATCAGCAGCGGCGCCGTGCCGCCCGTCGTATTGATGACGACCTCCGTCGCCACCGGGCGGAATTTCCCGGATTTAAGCTCCGTGACGATATCGCGCGCGGATCGCGCGGCGCATTTTTCAAGTCTTTGCAGCGCCGCTCTGAATCTGCCCATGCCGGGCGCGGCGGGATCCGTCCTTAGGACCGTGCGGCAGTACGCGTTGACGTAGCTGCCGATAAGCCCGGCGAGCCGTTCGTCATCGTAATCAAGCACCGCCCGGTCTTTTATGCAGTCCTTGACAAGGCATTGCAGAACGTAATGTATGAAGCTTCCGAATTCCGCCGCGTCGAAGCTGATCTTTTCACCGCCGTCGAGATGCAGGAAATAATCGCAGCAATGCGAGAACGGGCAGCCGGTAAACGAGGAAAGCCTTGTCGGCGACAGCCGTACCGCGCCCGGTATAAGCGAGGCTACGGTTTGCTCCGATACCGTCTCGTCACGCGACACAAGCGGAACCGACGTGAAGACCGGCGGGACGTCTGCGTGCGATTCTTCTATCAGACGTCCGAGCATCACGCCCTCCGGTTCGTTTTTATGCGCCGCGTAATACTCGTACGACGCGCGGAGCGAGCCCGCCGTGTCGAACACGGACAGACCCGTGACGGTCGCCGCGTCGTCAAACACGCGCGCGACGTCGGCTATCGGATGACACGGGTGTTTTTCCTTTCCGTCGGCGGTCGATACGCTGTAACAGAACGTTACGGATTCCGACGCGCAGCAGGCGCAGCGGTAAAAATCGTAAAGCTCACGTTCGTTTCTGCGGTCGGTGCCGCCCTCAAGCTCTATGCCCGCGTCCGACAAAGCGGCTCTGTCCGCGTCGTCGAAAAGCCCGGGATCCGTCACGGCGGCGGGGAATTCGCCCTCTCCGCAGCCGAGCAGATACGCGTGCTTTATACCGCGCACGCGGAGCATCCCGCTCTCGCCTACGGTGACCTGGTCGGTCGACGTCGGGATCTTGCCTATATCCGTCTGACCGAGCACCGAATCGAGCAGTCTTCCGTACTGATACGCGTTGAGCGGAAGCTCTCCGCATACGCGGCAGAGCTGTTCCGTCGCGCCGACGAACACGCTCCACAGCTGCTCCGTCTGCTCCGCCTCGTCGGCGTCGCCCTCGGACAGAGCGCGGCGGCGGAGAGCGTCAAGCGTCTCCGTTATGCCCGTTTCGGACAAAAGCGCCGCGAGAGCGCGCGAAATATCCTTCGCCGTTACGCATTCGCGGAGCCTTTCGTGGAAGGCGTAAAGCGGATCGACCACGGTCTTTCTGACCTCGTTGATCACGGCGAGCTTACGTATCGCGGTCTCGCTTTCAGGCGCGCCGTAATTGTCGGGCGAGCCGGTGAATTCATTGTTGAAGGTCTCGCCGCCCCTGATACCGCGGCGCGTTATGTATTCGTCGAACAGATCGAGTCCGTCGGAGTCGACGCGCAGCAGTCCGGTCTTTATATAAGCGCATACGTCCTGCGTTCTGAAATCCTTCGTACAGACGGCGATCGCCGACAGGATAAGTCTGAAAAGCGCCTTTTGTCTTGCGTCGTCGCGGACGGAGATGAAATACGGCACGCCGTATCTTTCGAGCGCCTCGTCGATCAGCCCTCGCCATGACTGCGCGTCGCGGCAGAGCACGGCTATCTCGCGGCATCTGACGCCCTGTATAAGCTTCTTTTTTATATCCGCCGCGACGAGCTCCGTCTCTTCACGGTCTGTTTTGGCGCGGAAAAATCTTACGTTTCCGCCGCATTCCGCCTTTTCCGTCCCGCCGAGCCGGAGCGTCCTTTCAAGCGCCTGCATATGAGGCGCGGCATAGCTTCCCTCAAGCACGGTCTTCTCCGCTCCGCCGTATCTTGACGCCGCGGCGCGGAGCTTTTTCTCGGACGAATATATATCCGACATCATTCCAGCCGGGTCGCCCGGGGCGCCCGGTCCCGGCGCGCCGAAGGTGACCGTCACCGAGGCGGCGGTCTTCATAAGAAGCTCTATGATTTTAAGCTGGATCCCGGTGAAGCTGACGAAGGAATCGATGAAAACGTCGGTCCCCGGCATTCCGCCGTGTTCGATCAGCGTTGTGTACAGCCGCTCGGTTATACCGTCACGGTCTTCTCCCGATTCCGACACCGTCTTCATATAAGCCGGCAGTATCAGCGCCATATCCGAGAGCTTATCCGACAGAGGCTTGGACGAAACAGTCTCCTCCGCCTCCGCGAGCTGCGCCGGCGTGATTCCCTGACGGCGAAGCTCGGACGCGGCGCCGATAAGCGACGAAAGCAGCGAGGCGTCCGACGGCGATACTCTGCCGTAAACGCGCAGAGCCGGCGCCACGGACGTGACAGCGAGAAACATCGCAAGAGTCCGGCCGGTGCCGTCTACGGTGTCGTAGCACACGCCGCCGTATCTGCGGAAAACGTCGTCCGCAAGACGCGAAAAGCCGTAGACGCGGAGCTTCACCGTGGGGATGCCGCGGCAGAATTTCACGAGAGCCGCCTCCGCGTCAAGCGCCTCCTGATCCGGCACTATAAGCACGGCGTCGGCGCCTTCCTTCAGTCTTTGTCTGATCTTTCCGTACAGCAGCGTCGTCTTTCCGGACGACGGTACCCCGTAAATGAATTCAATCATCTTTCCTCTTCTCCGCGGTCGGAGTATTCACTCTCCTCACCGTACATTTCAAGCACGCGCGGTATTACCTCGTCGACTCTGAGTCTGTCGACGGCGTAGGCGCGTCTCAACAGTTCTCCCGGGATATAATCGTCGTATTTTTCGAATATCGGCGATTCGTTCTTCGATACGAGAGCTTCGGTATCGACTCCGTTCCTGCATATCCTGTCGAGCGTGCGGCACAGCGAAAGCGTGTCGCCGCCCTCATAACGGAACGTGATATAACAGCATCCCTCGTATTCTATGTTTGATATTCTGAGCTCGTCGGCGTGCTTCGACATTATCTTCCGCAGCGTGCGGAACGAACGCGTGCCGAGCCACGGGAACATACAGTACGTCATCCCGCCGAGCGAGACGACGGAGTGGCGGAGCATACCCGTGTTGCGCGCGATGTGGCGCGCGACGGCGAGCCTTGTCCTCGCGTTCGGTTTCAGATACGGATAGACCGTGTCCTCCTCGAGCACCTCGCGCATCCTCTGCTGTATCCTCGTGTGGATCTCGCCGTAATCTCCGGGCCACGATACCTCCATCTTGCCTTTTACCGGCTTTACGTATATAAGCTTTCTGCCTACGTCAAGCTCCGTGACCTCCCATACCCTGCCGGCGAGCGCGAATCTCTCGCCTACGGGCGGCGGCGTCGTTATCGTGCCTATCTCGTCCGATTCACAGCGGACGGAATAATTCTCCGTATCCTTGAATACGGCGTAGAATTTGAAGGAATTCGTGAGTCTTTCGCCCTTCAGACCGACGATGAGCGTCTTTTCCTCAGTCTGTTCGAGATAATCCTGCTGCAGCATGCTGATGAGCAGAGTCCTGTAATCGTCCTTCGGCACGTTTTCAAACGGCGGCATGGACAGCACTCTTTCCGCAAGAGCCCTGACCGACAGCTCGCCCGACGAGGCGAGCACGGAAAGCGTCTGCTGGAACAGCAGTGAGAACGGCAGCTTTTTCACGGACGGCGGCTCAATGAATCTCTCCTCTATATAAAGCTGTATTATGGCGATCGCGCGTATCAGGTTCCACGGTATGAGCTGCGGCAGCGGCGTATCCGGCAGAGGGTCCTCCTCGCGGAACACCATGAACATCTCCGGCGGATCTCCGCGCCTTCCGCTTCTTCCGAGGCGCTGTAAAAACGAGCTTACGGAGTTCGGGGACTCTATCTGCATTATCCTCTCGAGCCTTCCGATGTCTATCCCCAGCTCAAGCGTTACGGTTGCGCAGGTCACAAGTCTGCCGTATTCGTCGTTTTTCAGCTTCGCCTCCGCCTCCTCGCGCAAAGACGCGGACAGATTCCCGTGATGGATCAGGAATATATCCGGTTCGTGCCTGTTCTCGGCGATCTGCCTCATCGTCGCCGTTATATACTCCGTCTCCTCGCGTGAATTTGAAAAAACGAGCGCTTTTTTATCCTTTACGCAGTCGTATATGTATTCGTATCCCGCGTCTATCACGGCGCGGCGCGCGTCTCTGCCGTCCTCCGGCTCTGCCGAGGCTGACGCGTCGGAAAACGGGTCCGGCACGCCGTCGGACGACGACGTCTGATCGAGCTTTGCGTTCTGTATATAGAAATGCTCGAGCGCGAGCCTCCAGCTTATCCGTCCCTCCTCGGGCTTTGGCGCGTCGCACGGGCGCGTCGAGCCGCCGCACAGCCATTTCTTCGCCGCCTCAACGTCTCCGACGGTTGCGGAAAGCCCTATCCTTCTCACGTCGCGGCGGATGAGACGAGCTATGCGTGAGAGCTGACAGATTATCTGATTTCCGCGGTCGGTCCCGGTAAGGGTGTGTATCTCGTCGATTATGACGAAGCGCAGGTCGGAAAAGAGCCTGACGATATCGTTCGAGCGGTTCATCAGCATGCTTTCAAGCGACTCCGGAGTTATCTGAAGTATGCCCTTCGGATCGTTCAAAAGCTTGTTTTTATGTGAAAACGAGACGTCGCCGTGCCAGTGGAATACCGGTATGCCGGACTCGTCGAGCAGCTCGTCAAGCCGGATGAACTGGTCGTTTATCAGGCTTTTCAGCGGAGCTATGTAAAGCACCGCGACGCTCTGCGAGGGATCCTCCTCAAGCATCGAAAGGATCGGGAAAAACGCCGCTTCCGTCTTTCCGGACGCGGTCGACGACGTGATCAGAAGATTGTTCTCCGTCTCGAATATGCAGCGCGCCGCGTCAAGCTGCACGGAGCGCAGGCTTTCCCAGCCGTGACGGTATATGAAATCACGGATGAACGGCGAATAGCGGTAAAAAATATCGTTTTCGTTCTGCATCAGAATTGAATATCCTCACTTGTAAAATCGTACTTCGATCTGTCGTAGCTCTGGCTGTCTGTTTCTTCTTTTATTTCGTCCGGATCGTCCCCGTGGTCGAGCTTCACCGCTCCGCCGCCGATCAGCGCGGAGGCGTCGGCGTCCGGGTTCTGCATCAGTATGTTCAGAAGCGATACGTAATCACGGATTATCTCACGCGGGGTTATCATCGTATCGGCTCCGGCACGCGACAGGCAGATCTTCAGAAACTCCTGCTGCTCTTCCGCCGTTATGCGCGGCTCCGCGCCGTAATACTGCGCGTGAAGCTTCGTGAGCCTGACGATCAGCGCGAAAAGCTCGTCGTCGGACAGACGTCTCAGACGGATCACGGGTCCTATCAGGTTCCTGTATTCCGTTTCGGCAAAGCGGTTGTCGTACAGACGGCTTTTCAGCGCCTCGTAGCTGAACAGTCCGCGGCGCCCGTCCTCGAGGAACTGCGGCGTGCCGCCGAGAAGAAGCTCAAGCCCTTCCGCTTTGTTCTGCAGGGCGTCGTTGAACATGGAAAGGATCTTTTCGTAGTTGTTTTCGCGGCTGATCCTGTTCGGGATCTTATAAAGATTCACGCATTCGTCTATCATTACGACGAGCCCTTTGTAGCCTATCGCGCGGAAGAACACGGCGTATAGCTTTATGAAATCGTACCAGTTGTCGTCGTCGATGATCGAGGAGACGCCGAGGATCGACCTCGCCTCCGTCTTCGTTGTGAATTCGCCGCGAAGCCAGCGCAGGCACGCGCTCGTCTTAAGCTCGTCTCCGCCGACGTACGCGCGGTAGTATTTCGACAAAACGAGCGCGAAATCAAAGCCGCCGACCTGAGCCTCAAGCGATCTTATCACGGCGAAGAGCTTTTTTTCGACGAACTGCGAAAATCCGGGGTCGTCCGGCATGAAGCCGGCGGCGACGGCGTCGGACTGAAGCGACGACATCCATTTCGCGAGTATCACGGACAGAGCCGCGCCGTCGGGGCTGGACTTGCAGGCGAGATTTCTGACAAGCTCGCAGAAGGTGGCGCGTCCGGTCCCCTTGGAGCCGCTGAAGCGGCGCTCCGGCGAAAGATCCGCGTCCGCGGTGACGAAGCCGCGGTCTATAGCGTAGCCGCGGATAAGCTGCAGAAGGAAGCTCTTGCCGGAGCCGTATTTGCCGATGATGAATCTCATGCCGGCGCCTCCGTCCGCCACAAGCTCCAGATCGTCGAGCACGGCGTTCACCTCGTCGCGCCTGCCCATGGCGATATACGGCGCGCCGGATCTCGGAACGACGCCCGCCGCAAGAGACGAGAGCAGGGACGAAAGGATCCTCTTCGGTACTTTTATATCGTTGTTTTCCATTATTATACCTCTTTCAATGCGTCAAAAACGTCGCATTCATAATCCGGGATCAGCGCGTCGCCTTCGATGACGACGTCGCCGGTCAGTCCGTAAGCCGTATCGTTTATATCCGATATCACGGCGTCGTAAAGCGCGCCGCTTCGGGCGCACGCCGCACGGGCGGACGAAGCGTCGCCCGAGGCGATAAGACGCAGCACGGACAGATGAAGCCCGTCAAGGCCGCGGCACAGAGCCGTGTACGGCGGAAGCTCATCAGAAGGCTCCGGCTCCGGTACAGGTTCCGGTTCGGGCTCCGGTTCGGGTACGGCGCCGTCCGTCAGGCGGCGGGTCAGCTCCCACGAATCGGATTCGAGCAGGGCGGCTTTTTCCGGGTCGATCCCCGTGGACTGCGCCTCATATAACGCGTATTTGATATCGTCTTCCGGCTTTTTGACAGCCGGTTTTTTCAGTTTTCCCGGGAGATTTTCCGCGTAGTATTCCTTCATCGCGGAAATCGCCGCGTCGGACAGGCCGCTTACGCTGAGACGGCTTTTGATCCCCAGCGCCGTTCTTATATTGTTCTCGGCGCACTTGACGAGACTGCCGATCAGCCCGCGGAAGCGGTAGGAGCGGTTAAGGGAGAGATACTCCGCGTCTATCCTGCATTTGACGGACGAGGTGCACAGCGCGCCGTTGTACGCCGTGCGGCTTACGAGAGTTTTCAGCAGAGACGGTTCTCCGTCACGGATATTCTCCGTTTTTTCAAGAGTGTAAACGACGGATCTTATAAGATGCGCGTCAAAGATCGGTTTTGTTTTTTCGTTGAAGGCGACGGAATTTTCGTATTTATACGTATTGTTGCGGAGGATGAAATCACGCAGAGCCGTATCGTGAACGTCGTTCCTGCCGGGCACGTAAAACTCACGCAGGGTGACGACGGACATAAGCTCGTCCCGTACGTCGCCGAGAATCTCAACGGGCGGCGGAAGCCGGTGGATCAGGCAGAAATCGCAGATCCATTCGCCGACGTACCGGTCAAGGCTGCGGAAGGACTCGCGGTAGCCGAGCAGAAGCGAGCACATCGCCGCAAGCCGCTTTTCAGGCGTTGAAACGGATTCGAGATTGATAAGCTCGTACAGATAAAGGAAAATATAGCTGTAATCCGTTTTTATGAAATTGCCGTGTCCGACCTGCCTGCGCCAGTAAAGGTAAAAGCGCAGCTGGTCGAGGCTCATCTGATTGTACTGCGGCATATAGGAGAAGAAAGGGACGAACGGCGCCTCGTCGCATTTTGCGCGGTAGTATTTTTCCGCGTCCTGCAAAAAGCGGTTGTAAAAGTCGTACTCCGTCGGCCAGCGGCAGATCTTCACGTCGAGGATGAGGGAATCCTCCGGTTTGTAGTGAAGTATGACCTCGGAACGGCGCTGCGGCTCGGGAGTCCCCTTATGCGGTATCGCATATTTTCTGTCCGCGACGCCTTCACCGAAGCTCACTTCGGCAGACGACGTGTCTGCGGGCGGCGGGGGCGGCGAATGGCGCCTTTTCGGCATTATTTCGGGCAGGTCCCAGAAATCATCACGGTCATCCATAAGCCGCACCTCCTTTTTTTGCTTTTCCGGGTATCATATTATTTTACCATCGATATGCGATATTGTCAATCGTTTTCCGTCAAAATCCGCGGCAAAAAAATATGAAAAAGCACTTGACAAATCGAAAGAGTTGTGATATAATGTCATCCGTCGCAGATGAACCGGAGTTTACCGCGGCGTCAATGCTGGTGTGGCTCAATGGCAGAGCAGCTGATTTGTAATCAGCAGGTTGATGGTTCGACTCCGTTCACCAGCTCCAATATGGGGGAATTCCCGAGCGGCCAAAGGGGGCAGACTGTAAATCTGTTGTCACTGACTTCGGTGGTCCGAATCCACCTTCCCCCACCAGAAAAGCCTCGTCAAAAGACGAGGCTTTTCAACTAAGTGTTCCGCTCTCGCGGAACGTGAAGCGTCCTTCGGACGTGAAGTGCGCTTCGCGCGTGAAGTGTGCCTTCGGCACGATACCGGCGGAACACTTAACTTCACTTGCCGCAAAGCGGCATACTTCACTTTGCTTCACTTGCCCGCAGGGCAAACTTCACTGAAAGGAAACGGTTATGTCAGAGTCAAAACTCCGTGATCAGTCCCTCGATTTCGCCGTCTCGATCATCAACCTCGCCAAAGACTTAAAGTCGAAACACGAAACGATCATTTCCAACCAAATCGGACGTTCCGGCACGTCGATTGGCGCGAATATCCGTGAAGCGCAGTACGCCCACGGCAAACCGGACTTTATCGCAAAACTGCAGATCGCTCTCAAAGAAGCGAACGAGACCGGCTATTGGCTCGAATTGCTTTATAAAACCGACTACATAGACGAACAAACGTATAAATCCCTCGATTCCGCCTGTGCAAGCATCCGTGTTATGCTCATCTCTTCAATTAATACGTCAAAGGAAAATTAATAAATGGATTTATTTTATCATAAAAGATACTCGTCGCATTTTGAATTTTCGGAAACAAAAGAAGCGGTAATCAGCACTTTGATATATGAAGACTGTGCGATAAAAAAGATAACTTATAGTTATATCAGAGCAAAAAAGCAACTTTCCGATATTGAAATCTTTTTTTCAAACGGAGAACGCTCAAAATGGAATGCAGACAAGCTTGATTCCGCTTATATCAGACAATTCGGAATATCTGTATCGAATGACGGAAAACGTGTCTTTTTTCAGACGTGGGAAAATGGTCTTTACTGTTTTGATTCGCATAGCGGAGAAAAGTTATGGCGCACAAAAAGTAAGCGCGGAATCACAAATATCTTTGTCAACGATGAAACGCTTTGCTGTATGCAGCGCGAGAAAGCCCTTCAGATTATTGATATACGAACAGGTGATGTGTTAAAAGAGAAAAAAGCAACAGACTGGGGCTTTGCCGCTTTAGATCATAACAGGATAGAATGTCAGATAAGCGCTCGCAAAAGGGAAATCATTGATCCCGGAACACTTGAATCGATCTAAACCGTTCGTTCGCCCGATCTGAATTGTTTGCTCGTTTTTTCTGAAAAAACTGAAAACAATGGCTTTTTTGGCAATCCGATCTAAAATGTTCGTCGTTGCCAGAAAAAGGACTTGCATCGCAAGTCCTTTTTCAACGAAATTTGCCCTTCGGGCAAGTGAAATGTGCCTGCGGCACGTGAAATACGCTGACGCGCGTGAAATTTTCGCTTCGCGAAAGCGGGCAAATTTCATTTCACATTCGGCGTAAGCCGGATATTTCACAACGGCGAAGCCGTTATTTCACATTTTGCCGTCAGGCAAAATATTTCACTGCCTCTCATTTCTCCCGTTTCCCTTGATTTATTCACACAAAAATGGTATCATATATCCGGAGGTGAAAAAATGCGCAGCGATGAACTTTCGATACAATCAATGAACTTCGCCGTCTCGATCATCAACCTCGTCAAAGACTTAAAATCAAAACACGAAACGATCATCTCCAACCGGATCGGACGTTCCGGCACGTCTATCGGCGCGAATATCCGCGAAGCGCAGTACGCCCACGGCAAATCGGATTTTACATAGTAGAAAGATCACACAGATGAAGCGAACAAAACACTCTATACATGTTTGAGGATCCTTTGATTAAACGAACTCTGTCAGAAAGGGTAATTTATGAACGTACAAGACACCATCAAGCTGGCTAAGAAGCACAGTATCAGACGCGATGTTGCTTCACCCGATTTTTTTGAAGGCGCGATCATGGGCAACGGAGACCTTGGCCTGATCGTTTGCACCCGTCCGGATGCGCTCCTTATGCACCTGGGTCACAATAACATTTGGGACATTCGCATCGACGAAAGTCAGAAGGATAAAGTCGGGACCTTCAAAGAAATATGGGGCAAAATCATTAACGACAAAGAAGATTTCGGCAGCCGTCAATGGTTTTCGGATTATTGCCGCGAGGTCACTGCTTCGTATCACGATCACGTCTATCCGCGCCCTTTCCCGGCCTCGGATATTTATCTGTTTTTTGATCGGAAGGGATATGAAGTGCTGGGTCACGATCTGGACATTTCAAACGGGCTGCTGACAATTAATCTCGAATCCGACGAGGGAAAGAGGTTTTATATCAAGATAGCGGTCTCGATGAAAGGTGACGATATCGTGATTCGCACGGTAAATGATCGCGGAGAACCTGCAAACATCTTCTACCGCATTATGATCGTCCCTTACCTTTCCGACGACGGTCTTCCGAAGTTTATTCCTCTTGAGAACGGCTTTAGGCAGTTGTTAACGTACAACGGTTATGAAGGAACGGCGCGTCCCGGCATCGACAAAGGATTCAGCTTGCTGTATCGCCTGAACGGAAAGACCGTGCCTGCCGGCCTTGATAAGCGTTTCAAAGACCTCGATGAGGGAGTGACTGATCTGTCGTTCAGTGTTACCGAAGGCTATTATGACCGGGTTGAAAAGGTAAAGGAAGCACCGGTCTGTGTGTTTGACGACATTGCGGACTATAACGAAAAGATCTGGGCTGAATACTGGCAGCGCTCCGGAATAAAGATCGGTGACGATTTTCTGGAACACCTGTGGTATATCAATACATATTTCATCCGCTCGGTGCTGAACGGAAATTCGCGCTGTCCCGGACTGTTCGGCAACTGGATGTGTCCGGGCGTCGGAACGGCGTGGCACGGCGATTATCATATGAACTACAACACTCAGCAGGTGTTCTGGGGTCTGATGGGGGCAAACCGTCAGGAACTCCATCTTCCGTATCTGCGGCTGGTCGAAGATCTGCTTCCGGTATCAGCCGCCTGGGCCAATGATTTTTATTCCCTCGAAGGCGCCTGTTTCCCGCATTCGGCGTATCCTGTGCCGATGACGATCAATCCGTATCCGTCTCCGGATTGGGGCTGGGAGATATTCGAAACGCCGTGGACGGTACAGAGCCTGTGGTGGCACTACACATATACGAAGGATATTGACCTGCTGAGGACCCGAATCTACCCGCTTATCCGCGCGGCTTCAGCGTTTCTTGCAGGATATATGATGCGTGAAGGGGCAGATCCCGTTGGCGACGGAAAATATCATCTTTTCCCCACGGTCGTGCCTGAATTGTACGGTCTCTCCGGAGGACTCACGAAGAACCTTGACGGCACGACTGACCTGGCGTTCACAAAGTTTATATTTAACGCGACGCTGGAGGCTATTGACGATCTCGGGCTGGGCGATGAAGAAGCGGAGCTGGCAACAGATATGCGGAAGATACTTGCAGCGTTTCCGGATTATCCCACAGCTGTCGGACGTTTCGGAGAGGTATACGTCAGCGTCGGGACTGAGGATCCTGATCACGTTATATACAATACGCCGGCCAATCTTATGCCTGTATTTCCGGGAGAGGATGTGGACGCGCTCTCCGCTTCGGGAAAAACACTGGAGATAGCAAAGCGTTCATGGCTTCATCACTATAACGAAGGCGGAAACGATCTTGTTTTCTACTATCTGGTCGGAGCGCGTTTAGGAATCATCGATATTGAAAAATTCAAGCGCCACGTGCGCTACTGTATGATGCCGAACCAGTACGCTAACCTGCGCGCTACGCTGACCGGAGGTCGTTACGGGGACACATCCGGTATGGATTTCATGATGCGAGCGGGACTGTTCACCGAAAATCTGTCACTGTACGCTGTTGTGGATGAGTGCCTGATCTGGGGACACACAGATACCATTGTGCTCTTCCCGAACTGGGATAAAAAGCTCCCGGCAGAGTTCTGTTCGTTGAGAACGAAAGGGGCGTTCCTCGTTGATGCCGCCTGTGCAGACGGGGACGTGACTTATGTTAAAATTACCGGAGAGCGCGGTGGAGCAGCGAAGCTGAAAAACCCGTGGAGAAAAGCAGTTGATCAAAGAGGAAAAGTGTATGAGACCGATATCGTGACCGTTATGATTGCCCCGGGCGAAAGCGTTGAATTTACTCCTGCAGAATGACAGGCGGCCGAAGCGCGAGAAGGAAAACGGTAGTATGACAAACGAAGAAACGAAAAAATATGTTTCAGAGTGTACAGCCTTAAAGAACTCGAGCCGGACAAAGGATGAATAGAATTGAATTGTTATAAATGCATCTAAATTGATCGCCACTCTCAGAAAAAGGACTTGCATTGCAAGTCCTTTTTCAATGAAGTCGCCCCGCCCACGGGGTCCCCGAAACGTGCGAGCGCGTTTCGGGGAATGGGCTGGCGAGGGCTAATGAAGACGCTTCGCTAATGAAGAAATGAAGACGCTCACTGCGTTCGCTAATTAGGAACGGGGCGACTTCGCTTCATTAGGCAACGGAGTTGCCGTCTTCATTAGTGAGCGAACTTCATCTAAAATGTACGTTTGCTTTTCGCCGAAATGCCGCCGCAGGGCGATTGGCAAATCGAAGCCGTACACCGCTCTGATCAACCGGCACATTCAAGACCCGGAGCGGCGCTTGAAGGTCTTTGACCCGAACAGCGTCTGCCTCCCAACAAAGAAGATCGGGAAGAACAATCCCAAAGCGGCGGAGATCGAAGCGGACAATGCAGCGCGGCAGGAGCCCCTGCGGTGCATACATAGAAACGCCCTGCAAGTTTGAGGCTTGCAGGGCGTCAGACGGTTAATGAGAGTTTCATATGGTAACCCGGGCCT
>CACWOQ010000026.1 GCA_902762505.1 uncultured Ruminococcus sp.
GCGAAGCGTCTTCATTTCTTCATTAGCCCGCTTGCGGGCGTCTTCATTTTCGGCGCGGCAAAGTTTATACATAATACTTCCTTATCACGCCGCGCCGAACGCTTCTCCGTTTTGTTATTCATTATCCGCTGCCGGATCCATCGAGGACGACGCCGAATACGTAAACACGGTATCATGCGCCGGCATCACGAAGCTGATAACGTATCCTTTTCCGCGGCGGTAAAGCGCGTTCAGCTTTTTTCCGTCGGCGTAAAACGAGTAATCCGTATCCGTTCCGACCTGTGTAAATCTGAATCTTACGCGCCATCCCGCGGGACAGCGCGTTTTTGCGCCTGCCAGCCCGTCTCTGCCCTGCGGATATTCGATTTTATAAAACAGTCTCATTCTCAGGTATCCTGAACGTCCGCGTCGGCTATGACGCCGGTATGCGTATGGTCCTCGACCGAAACGTTTATCGTTTCCGGTATTTCCATCTTTTCCAGATATCCTTCGTCCGAAATCAGACTCATGAAATACGCGTAATCATTCTCGCTGATCCCGCCGCTGTTGAGCAGCGCCGTGTATTGCTGTCTTATGGTTCTTACGGACGATTCGTTTTTATACACGAGACGGACGTTCACTTCGGTCACCGTGCAAACTACGTTCTGACCGTCTCGTTTATACGTTCCGGCGTACTTTTCATACTGTGTGTATTCGCCGAATCCGTCTTCATCGTCGGATACGGTCTCTCTTTCGAGCGTGCATTTTCCGCCGTCTTCAAGCGTGAGCATGATCTCGGACGCCGGGATATAGTATTCCCCGTCCTTCGGCTCGAACCCGTCGATCAGCCTGTAAGCTATGCCGGCGTTGTCGTCAAGGATGAAATTCTCCTTCACATCGTCGCTTTTGAAATCGGTGATCTGATCCATTTCGGCAAGCTCCGCCATGCTTCCCGTGAAGCCTTCCTCCGAGATCGCCGCGATGAACATATCGTATTCCTTATCGCCGAACGCACCGCTCTGCTTTGCCGAATCAATTATAGCCTTGAACGCGGCTTTTTGCTCTTCGGACGCAAACGTGAGGAACAGGTCGGCTCCCTCGGCGGTGCATACGGCTGTCTCGCCTTCTTTGACGTAGCTGCCGTGGATAATGCCTTTGGTGTGCATCTTCACAAGACCGCCGACGTCGGAATCGCCGTCCGTATGCGATTCAAACGTGCCGTCTTTATAAAGGATCATCTTTTCCGTATTGCCTGCCGCGGCGTTCTCCGCGTCGTACACGGAATACGAGGCGGCAAACAGCTTTGACGGTGTCTCGACCGTGACGGCGGCGCCGGGATTTCTGTATTCCGTCACACTGTTGACGGTCGATCTCGTTTTTGTCACCACGTCGGAAACGGTTACCTCGGAATCGACCGTGAAATCGGCAGCTATCCGCGTAAGGAAGCCGTCTGCGGACACCGTGAAATCGAACTTGATCTTCACAAGCTCAGATCTGACGTCTTCAAACGACGCGTTCAACATGATGCTTTCGAAGAGCTTGCCGACGTAATCGGATAACGCGTCGGGCTGCGGAGTGACCGTCAGGGCTGTTCTGCCGTCGTCATATTTATACACGGTAGCGCCTTCGAACGCTTTTTCATCAAGCGGGGCCGAGACGCCGAAAGGCGCGTTCGTTTCGCCGAGCGCTTTTTTCGCCGTCTGATCATCTGCGGGAAGATAACCGGTATACGGAGCCGTCAGGACGTAAACCTTGTCGCCCTCTATGTATTCGCGTATTTCCGCGCGCGTCTTCTGTCCGGACACGGAAACCGCATAGTCCGTATATAACTCGGTGCGTCTTTCCGCCGTGCCTCTGCCGCTCGTTTTTTCCGTGAGTCTGAGAGTCGTCTCCGTGTTGAGAGAGGCGTAATCGTCCGCGGAGTGAAAGCCGTACTCCGTAGCGTTCGTTTCCAGCTCGAAGTCGGTAAGCGCCGCTGTCTTTTCTGCGGCGTTTTTATATATCTCGTAAGCCGTGGGCTCCGCGGGAACAACGTCTCCGCTCCCCGTGCTCTCAGCCGGTTCCGTAACGGTACCGGTCGCGGAGTCCTCTCCGGTGACGACGGTATCCTGCGCGGTCGTCGCCGCGTCATGTGTATTTCCGCACGCGAACAGAACAAATACCATAGACAGTATTATCGCAGCAGCTGTTATTCTTCTCATATTTCCTCCGGAAATTTTTAACATTATAACACATAACTGCGTATTTGTCAATAATAAATGATAAAAGATAACGATCGGGGATAAACGCGGATCATTCGATCCTCGGCTTTTTCCCGGTACGGACGTATCTGACGTACGCCGCAGCGATCCCGTTTGAAAACGGGCATTTTTCACGGTCCGGCGTGTGCGGGCAGAGAGTATCCGGACACGCGACGGTTATGGATCCGTCTGAAAGATCGAACACGTACGCCTGATAAGCGGACGCGTCAAGTCTGAAGATGTAGTATTTTTCAACGTCCGTATTCGCTGAAGTTTCTTCAACGTTCGAGCATCCGGCAAACGCGAAAAGCACCGTCAAACCGACAAGCACCGCGCAGAGTGCACGGATAATACCGTTTATTGATCTCATAGTTCAAATATTACCGCCTTTCCGATATAATCTTACACGTATACTCTTTATTATATTTTAACGCGGATTTGTGAACATAAAAAAGCATTTATTTGTGTATCATTTATTAACACCCGATGTGGTTTGTCAGCCAGCGGATCGCTTCCTTTACTCCGCCCGTTTCGTCTATCATGCCGAGCGACACGGCTTCCGCGCCGTTTACGACGCTGCCCGTGTCGGAGGCGAGCTCGTCCGTCGCGAACATGAGGCGGCGCAGGTCGCCGTCGCTTATCCGGCTGTGCGCGACGATGAAGCCGTTTATCCTGTCCTGCATCTGCCGGAAATATCTGAAGCTCTGCTCCACCCCGAGCACGAGCCCGTTATACCGGACGGGATGGACCGTCATCGTCGCCGACGGGACGATAAAGGATCTGTCCGCCGCCACGGCGAGCGGGACGCCTATCGAGTGACCGCCGCCGAGCACGAGCGAGGCGGTGGGCTTCGACATAGAGGCGATCAGCTCCGCTATCGCCAGCCCCGCCTCCACGTCGCCGCCGACGGTGTTCAGAATGAAAAGAACTCCCCCGACCTCCTCCGACTGCTCGAGAGAGACGAGCCGCGGTATCAGCTCCTCGTACTTCGTCGATTTCTGCCCTTCCCCGAGCGAATAATGACCCTCTATCTGACCGCATACCGTAACGCATTCTATCTTCTTTTTCACGCTGTTTTTTTCTTCCATGACAAGCCCTCCCGTACTGATTTCATTTTTTACAATTTGTTTCATTTTATTCATTGAAAAGCACGGACGCGGGCGGTATAATAAATCGGATTAAAACATAAAGGAGCATGATCATGGCAAAGAAAATTCTCGTTGAAACATCAGCAAGACACGTTCATCTTACAAGAGCCGACGTAGAGACCCTCTTCGGCAAGGGCCACAAGCTCACCGAAAAGAAGCCTCTTTCCCAGCCCGGGCAGTTCGCCTGCGAGGAAAGGATCAAACTCGTCGGTCCGAAGAAGGAAATAGCAAACGTTATAATCCTCGGTCCGGAGCGCAAGGACACCCAGGTCGAGATATCGCTCACCGACGCGCGTACGCTCGGAGTTGAGGCGAAGGTCCGCGAAAGCGGAGATATAGAAGGCACCTCCGGCATCAAGCTGGTCGGTCCGTGCGGAGAGGTAGAGCTCGAAAAGGGCGTCATAGCCGCGAAGCGTCACATCCATATGACTCCCGAGGACGCCGAGGAATTCGGTGTTGCGGACAAGCAGATCGTCAAGGTCAAGATCGAAAACGACACCCGTACGACGATCTTCGGCGACGTAGTCGTCAGAGTCAGCCCCAAATTCGCGCTTGCCATGCATATCGATACCGACGAATCGAACGCGGCGTGCGCTTTCGGCACCTGCTACGGTAAGCTTCTGAAGAGATAAGCAATATTATTTGAAAGGATACAAAGATATGAGCAAGGTAAGTGAATGCCCTTACGCGATGAGCGCCGAGGTGCAGAATCAGTGCAAGGTCACAAAGGGCTGTGACCACGGTCCCGCTCCGATACCGGAAGAGGGCAAGTGGATACAGGCAAAGGAAATATCCGATATATCCGCGTACACCCACGGTGTGGGCTGGTGCGCGCCTCAGCAGGGAGCCTGCAAGCTCTCGCTGAACGTAAAGAACGGTATAATCGAAGAAGCTCTCATCGAGACGATCGGCTGCTCCGGTATGACTCACTCGGCGGCTATGGCGGCGGAGATCCTCCCCGGCAAAACGATACTCGAAGCGCTTAACACAGACCTCGTCTGCGATGCGATAAACACCGCGATGAGAGAACTGTTCTTACAGATCGTATACGGACGTTCGCAGTCCGCGTTCTCCGAGGGCGGCCTCGTTATCGGCGCCGGCATGGAGGACCTCGGCAAGGGCGAGCGCAGCATGGTCGGTACGATGTACGGCACGAAGGACAAAGGCGTGCGTTACCTCGAAATGACCGAAGGCTACTGCACCAGAATGGCTCTTGACGAAAACAACGAAGTCATAGGCTACGAATTCGTTTCCCTCGGCAAAATGACCGACTTCATCAAGAAGGGCATGGAGCCGAACGAAGCTTATAAGAAAGCAATGGGACATTACGGCAGATTCGCTCCCGAAGACGGAGCGGTCAAGTATATCGACCCGCGCAAGGAATAAGGAGGAGAAAAGATGGCTAATTTTGAAGGATATGAGAGACGCGAAGCTAAGATCCTCGCAGCTCTGAAAGAATACGGCATCTCCTCGATAGACGAGTGCAAAAAGATATGCGACGAAAAAGGCATAGATCCTTATACGATAGTACAGGAAACACAGCCGATCTGCTTTGAAAACGCAAAGTGGGCTTACACCGTGGGCGCCGCCATCGCGATAAAAGCCGGCTGCAAAAAAGCCGCTGACGCCGCCGCTATGATCGGCGTCGGTCTGCAGAGCTTCTGCGTTCCCGGCTCCGTCGCCGAGAACAGAAAAGTGGGTCTCGGTCACGGCAACCTCGGCAAGATGCTTCTGTCCGAGGATACCGAGTGCTTCTGCTTCCTCGCCGGTCACGAATCGTTCGCGGCCGCCGAAGGCGCTATCAAGATAGCTCTCAACGCAAACAAGGTCAGAGTCAAACCCCTCCGCGTTATCCTTAACGGCCTCGGCAAGGACGCGGCGTATATAATCTCCCGCATCAACGGCTTCACCTACTGCAAGACCGAGTTCGATCCCTACACGGAGACCGTAAAAGTGACCGAGCAGAAGGCGTTCTCCAAAGGCCCCCGCGCGGCTGTCCACTGCTACGGCGCGGACAACGTTCCGGAAGGCGTTGCGATAATGAAGCTTGAAAACGTCGGCGTTTCCATCACCGGAAACTCCACCAACCCCACGAGATTCCAGCATCCCGTAGCCGGCACGTACAAAAAATGGTGCGTTGAAAACGGCAAGAACTACTTCTCCGTCGCGTCCGGCGGCGGCACGGGCAGAACGCTCCATCCCGATAACATGGCGGCGGGTCCGTCCAGCTACGGCATGACAGACACGATGGGCAGAATGCACAGCGACGCTCAGTTCGCAGGCTCCTCCTCCGTCCCCGCTCACGTAGAGATGATGGGTCTTATAGGCATGGGCAACAACCCGATGGTTGGCGCGACAGTCGCTGTCGCCGTCGCCGTCGAAGAGGCTATGAAATAAGCTTTTATAAAAACGAAACAGACCGGCTCACACCGGTCTGTTTTTGTATCGCGTTGCCGTATATATCAAACACGCGTGTGTGATCCCACCTTTTTGCCGCCGCTGATCGCATTCGGGCGCCACCCCCCCACGGCGCCGAATGCGATGTTCCGACAAGGTCGGAACATAAAACGGTCGTGATCGGTCTGTGTTTCGTACATTCGTACATTTTTTTCTCTCTCGCGCGCACGTTGATGGATGTAGTTCTATTGCATGCAAAACTTCGTTAATTATGTCGATAAGTGTAAAATATTGACACATTTTGACCTGTTTGTAAATTAGCAAAACTATGCTCTGTGCTAATGGACTTTTTCTGACATTAGCGTTATAATAACATTGCTATGTAAAATTAACTATGTGCTTGCATGTATACTCCCTATTATCAAGGTTTTAGATCTTTTTGGAATAAGTCTGTTAAATGATGCGAAATCAGATTATAACCGAATTTTACAATAGGGTAACCTGCGTCGTTTTGTTTTATATAGCAACAACTGGAGTCTGTGTTTTATGGTTCGCAGACTTCGGTTGGCGCGCATTTTTTGTTTTAATATAATAATGAAGGAGGTAATAAAGAAATTTTTCAAATAAAGCAATGATGTGGCGCTAAGATTTATATCATAAATTTGAAAACACATTGAAAGATAATTCAAGGAGTTCAAGCGATGGAAAGCACTTTAATTAAAGCGTTTGACGTTCCAGCTAACGTCAGAAAACAAGCCGCTAAATACCTTAGGATAGAGGTATACACTGATAAGGTTATAGGCAAGGGCGGACCTCTCGGTGATATAACTTATTTTTACAAGAATTACATGGATGTAAGATGGACACCTGCAAGTGTGGCTACGCAGTTCGCACAAATTGTTTTTATAACGCCTCAGAACGCAAGCAATTATGTTGTAGCAAGTAATTTAGCTGCACTAAACGATGTAAATAAAATTCCGTTTTGCAGTGGAATGTTTTCATATGCAACAGCAAATGCTTATGCGAAAGATGTGTTCTCAGTAATAAAAACTGCAATGGCAAAATATCAGGAAACATCATCACAGGAATCGCAAACAAATATGCAATCTCCCATTTCATCTGCGGACGAATTAAGAAAATTCAAAGAACTTCTTGATAGCGGTATAATAACGCAAGAAGAATTCGACGCAAAGAAAAAACAACTTCTTGGCTTATAAAAGAGTGAGTGGGGTCAAGTATGAAAAAAACGTTGTATGCACTATGTATTGTAATAGCAATGCTGATGTTATTATTGATTAACTCTTGTACAGGCTCAGAAAAAAGCAACGAAGCGATTGAAAATCCTGTTCCAGAATTATTGCAAATTGCAAGTTTGGTTACAGATCAGAACAACGTTATTATGTTGGGGTGGAAAGATAATACTAACGGTCCAGCTTTTACTGCAAACGGTAAAGAGTATGATATAAAAACAATCGCAGCATGTTCTTTATTGAGTGAAAGCGAGGTTGTGGATTATATAAACAAAACATATACTAATTCTAATGGCGATAAAATCACTTTATATACAAACAGTTATTATTCTGATATATACAATCATCTGACATATTTGCATACCTTAGACCTAATAACAAATAAAACAAATTATAAAGTGCTATACGAATGCACGATTAAAAATTTGAAAATATATTCAGATATATACAGCTACACAAACAATTTTGCCACAATTAATGGCAGGTTGTCAAAGATCAAAACAAACCTTGATATACTAAAAGATAAAAACAGGATTAACAGTTCATTGTATTCTGAAGCTATTAATCTTATTTCAAGTACAAAGACTTTGAATGATTACAATAAGAGCACGCTGGACTATCTGATGAATTACAACAATTATGAAGATGTTGTCTTACCAACGACGATGATGACACATTTGACCGATTCGGCAAATCTTCTTAATGATATGACATCAGGAATATCAAAAGTCAGCAATTTACTTAACAGCTAAAAGAACACGGCAGGAGCGATCCTGCCTGTTTTTTTGCGCTTTGCGAGCTCGGGTGTCAGAATATGAGCGGTGATCAGATTGCGCCGGTCTGTTTTTGTATCGCGCGGGCGGGGCCTCCCCCCTCCCGCCCGCGTGCGCTGCCGCGCATTGATCCGTCCTCGTCGTGGGTTTGTGAATAACATCTGTTAATGTTAATATCTGCATTTTATGACAATAATGCAAATTAAAAAACTATGCTCTGCGCTAATTGACTTTTTCGGGCATTAGTGTTAAAATGTTATTGCTACATAAAACAAACTGAATATTCGCGGGAATGCTCTCATTTTTTATTGGGAGTTTTATACCCTTTTGTGTCAACTCTTGATATCGGCAAAAATGCAGATTTCAAACGGGTTGATACAAGAGAGTACTCCGTATCAGTTTGTTTTTGTGTAGCGACAATTGGAGTCTGCGTTTTTCGGTGCGTCGACTCCGGTTGGCGCACCTTTTTGATTTGCGAGGTGATTCTAAAGATTGTTCTAAATAAATCCCTGCAATGTGATGGCATATTTAATAAATTTGGAGGAAAAATTATAATGTATGGTATAATTATTGGTGTAGCAGTAATAGTAGTATTCTTTTATTGTATTTACAGAGCGATTAAGGCAGCCAATCCGAGTAAAAACAAATATGAAGATATGGAATACAAAATGAAATGCAATACTTGCGGACATATATGGTGCTTCAATAATTCTGATTTAGGTAAAAGTGCTGTAGTAAATGCTTCGAACGGCTTGTCAAATCTTAGTGCAGCGGCTTCAGGTAATTTATTTAATATGGCTGCATCATCTGTGATAACAAAAGCAAACAAGGGTCCTGAAACAAGTTTTAATAAATGCCCTCGCTGTGGCTCAAACAATGTAGGTATATATTATGAAGGGTATGCAAATACAGAAAACACGCCATCTGTGAAATCAAAAAGGGTTAAAGAAGATGATAATATGTATGATGCCATAATCGATGAGCAACTAAGAACGTACAAAAAATTACTTAATGATAAAATAATAACACAGGAAGAATTCGACGCAAAGAAAAAACAGCTTTTAGATCTGTAAAAACAAAAGGCAGGAGCGATCCTGCCTGTTTTTTTGCGTTGATGGGACATTCTCCCTCCCTCATACCAGCGTGCACTTATGCGCGTTGCCGTATATATCAAACACGCGTGTGTGATCCCGCCTTTTTGCCGCCGCTGATCGCATTCGGGCGCCACCCCCCACGGCGCCGAATGCGACGGTCCGGCAAGCCGGACCGTGGATCCGGTCGAAGACAGGTCTGTGTTTCGTGCGTTCGGGCTTGAACGTTATCACGGATATCAAAAAGGCAGAGGAAATCCTGCCTTTTTTTACCGCTGTCCCGATTCCGACGGGACCGGCAAGCGGATCACGGAATGAGAAACTGATCGACGGAAGAATATCCGTCAACGGATATTCCCATACGGATGATCGCGGGCATCACGTTATCCCTGTACAAGATAAAGTCCGTGTAGGGATAAACGTCTTTTGCAAATCCGCTTTTCATTTCCGACGCTTCCTCAAATATAATCCAGAAGCCGTCTGCGTGCGCTTCAAGTATTTCTCTGTCGGTTTTACACGAATAAACTTTGTGGGTTTTGTTCCGCGTTACCTTGAATCCGAGCTCCGTCAACACCTTTTCCGCTTCATCGAGCGATGAATTGACGGTCAGCCCGCAGACGGATATTTTTTCGTCAAGTATATCGACGTGGACGACGGCTTTATTATCGTCATCTCTTGAGGGATAACCGTTCACGTCGTATCTCACGTACGGCGTACCGGAGACCCAGTCCGGACCGAACCTGCCGCCGCCGTTTTCATACGCCGCTTCGATTTCCTCATCCGTCATAAGTCTGTCATCTGATTCGCAGTAATATACGGGCGTCAAATCATAGCCGGGATCGTAATACTGACAAATGCCGCCGTACGAAAACTTTTTCAGATAACCCTTCATATCCTCGTCCGTCACGGTCTGCTTCAGCCTGAATTTCATTTTCGACGTACCGGGATGGCTGTAGACCCTTTCAAGCATCTCGTCAAGGCTTACGCCGACGGCGTCTTCCGTTCCCGCGGCGGTATTATCCGGCGCAGACGCGGGCTGTTTCGGTCCCGCTATTTTTGTAAGGAACAGGGACAGGCCGGCAAGCCCGCCGATTATCGCAACGGCGGCGACCGCGCCGAGCACGGCGCGCAGCCTTCCTCCGCTCTGTTTTGTTTCGCTGCTGCTCATGGCGTCCGCAAGGAGACCGTCGTCGATCCCCGCGATCGCATTATTAAGCTTTTTCAAATCACTCATTGAAGTAACCCTCCTTAGTAAGCATTTCTTTCAGTTTTTTCCTGCTTCTGAAAAGCGACATTTTGACGCGGCTTGAACCGATACCGTATTTTGCGGCGATGTTTTTGACCTCCATCCCGGCGAAATACCTGCATATGAAGATCCTTCTGTCACACACCGGAAGCATGCGGAGAAACGCGTTTATAAGCCCCGTAAGCTCCCTTTCATCAAGCTGTGACTGAAGATCGCCGTCAGACGGCAGACAGTCCTCAAGCTCCGACAGCGGCACGGCTTCCTTTACGCTTCTCTTCTTCGCGTTTTCGCGGTCGTACCTCATCAGCGCCTGGTTGCGGACTATCCTGTACAGATACGCGGGAAGGTTACTCGGCGTTTCAGTACCGAGACGGTCCCACAGCACAAGGTATGCGTCCGAGACTACCTCCTCAGCGTCCTGCCTGTTTTTCAGTATCCCGACGGCGATCTGCATGCATTTTTCGCCGTATGCGGCGCGGACGTGACTGATCGCCGTTTCGTCTCTGTTATGAAACAGTCTGATCATTTCGTTGTCACCCAAAACAACTACCTCCGTTTGTGTTAAAAGCGCTTTCACTCATAATGTAGGTTTTCGGGTCTTTGCGGTCACGGGTTTTACGTTTATTATACATGTTTTTTTCGCAAAGTCAAGTTTTGCCGCACAAAAAGGAAAACCGTACCGGATCTCCGGTACGGTATCTTTTTTATCAGATATCTTCCTTTGTCTTGGCGGCTTTGCCCACTCTTTCGCGCAGATAGTAGAGCTTCGCACGTCTGACCTTACCGCGGCGTATGGTCTCGACCTTCTCAACGTTGGGAGAATGGATCGGGAACGTCTTTTCAACGCCTACGCCGTAGCTTATTCTTCTGACGGTGAACGTCTCGGAAATACCGCCGCCGCGCTTTGCGATAACGGTGCCCTCGTAGATCTGGATCCTGGACTTGCTGCCTTCAACGATCCTGTTGTGGACGCGAACGGTATCGCCGACCTCGATCTCGGGGATTTCCTTTTTAAGCTGCTCTTCGGTAAAAGCCTTGATAATATCCATTTTGGCTTCCTCCTGTAATATGTTCATTCGGGCGTTCATGCGCAGCCGCAGCGGACCGCCCTGCATCCGTGTTTCAAACACAGCTTGACTAATATACCACAACTATAATATTTTGTCAAGTGCGATAACACAAAATTTACTATTTTTTCTTTAAAAATCTTGATTTCAGCGCACGGATGTGCTATACTTACCGTAACGCGGCGATAAGCGCGACGATATCGTATATGTCGGAACAAATGAATTCCGGTTTTACGGTTGATTCAAGCTCTTCTCTTGTGAACGTGGTGGTGACTGCGGCGTTGTGCATCCCAGCGGCTTTTGCGGCGATTATACCGTTTTTCGCGTCCTCGACGACGAGGCATTCTGAGGGCAGGACGCCGAGCGTCTCCGCGCCCTTCAGATATATATCCGGCGCCGGCTTGTTGTTCTTTATGTCTCTGCCGTTTATCAGCGCGTCAAACACGCCGGACAGACCTATCGCTTTCACGTTTATATTCATTTTCACAAGGTCGGCGCTGGTGCACACCGCAAGCTTCAAGCCCATGTTTTTAAGCTCTTTAACGGTCCTGACCGTGTTTTTGTACGCGATATCGTGTTCGGATACGAGCTTTTCATATTTTTCGTAAGTCACGACCGACATTTCGTGATCGTATTTCAAGCCGTGTACTCCCGCGGCTCCTCCGAGATACGCTATATCCCCGGCACCTATAAAAGGGCGGAAATCCTCGCGGCAGGCGTCGGCTCCGCGTTCGCGCAGCATCGCTATCGCCGCCTCGTACGTAAGCTCCTCGGAATCCACCAGGACCCCGTCCATATCGAATAATACTGCTTTGATCATATAAAAACCCCCACAACACACCTATTTTACACCGCTATTATGAATTTTTCAACGTCTGAATGTATTAAAAAATATCCGATTGCAAAGATCGACACGCATACGCACACTTATTTTTCCTTTGACTGTGCGGAGCACGGCAACAGCCCCGACAAAATGTGCGCGGCGGCGATCAAAGCCGGGCTTGACGCGATAGTCCTTACCGACCACGTGGAAGTCAATTCCGAGGCGGAGGGGATCTACACCCCGTTCTACTACGCCGAAAGGCAGCGTCAGTGCGAGGCGGCGAGGCAGAAATACAAGGACAGCCTCGACGTTTATATCGGCATAGAGCTCGGGCAGGCTATACACTACCCCGAGCTTGCGGAAAAAATAATAAAAGACGGCGCCTTCGATTACGTCATAGGCTCCGTACACAGCACGCGCGGCGATCAGGACTTCTATTACATGGATTTCTCAAAGGTCGAATACGACGAGGTCATACGTCTTATCGGCAAATATTTCGACGAGTATTACGAGATGACGCGGCTGCCGTACGTCGATCAGTGCGCTCATCTGACATATCCGCTGCGTTATCTGCGGCAGGCGGGACTTGACGCGGATATTCTCCGGTGGGAGGACAAGATAATAAAGATTCTGAAAAGCGTGGTCGACGGAGGCAAGGTGCTTGAACTGAACACCAACTGTCTGCGCCACGGGATAGAGCTGCCCGACGGTCTTGTGCTTGAAATGTACAGATCCTGTGGCGGAGAGCTCGTACGCATCGGCTCCGACGCGCATTACGAGCGCGATATAGCCGCGGATTTTGACCGCGCAAAGCAAACGATAGATAAAGTATACGGAGGAAAGATACAATGAACGAGCTTCTGAAGCTTCTCGAAAAGGACGCGAGACTCACCCCCGAGATGCTCGCCGCCATGCTTGACAAAGAGGTCGGCGACGTCAAAGCAATGATCGACGAATATGAGAAAAACGGCACGATCGTCGGATATAACGCTCTGATAGACTGGGAAAAGACGGACCGCGAGTACGTGACGGCGCTTATAGAGCTGAAAATAACGCCTCAGCGCGATCTCGGCTTCGACCGCGTCGCCGAGAGGATATACAACTACAACGAGGTACAGAGTCTGTATCTTATGTCCGGCGGCTTCGATCTCTGCGTCGTCATCGAGGGGAAGACGATGCGTGAAGTCGCGCTTTTCGTCGCCGAAAAGCTTGCGCCGATGGAGAGCGTGATCTCCACGGCGACTCACTTCGTTCTGCGCAAATACAAGGACAAGGGTCTTATAATGAAGCGCGGCGACGTAGATATAAGGAGCGAATTATCCGATGGATTACAGTAAGCTTTTATCGAAGACCGTCGTTGAGCTTCAGCCGTCGGGGATAAGAAAATTCTTCGATATGCTGAGCGGACGCGGCGACGTCGTTGCGCTGACGGTCGGTCAGCCTGATTTTGCGACGCCGTGGCACGTCCGTGAGACGGGTATAATCTCGCTTGAACGCGGCTACACCTATTACACGTCAAACGCCGGAACGGTCCCGCTCCGCCGTGAGCTTTCGTCTTATATGAAAAGGCGCTTCGGGCTCTGCTATGATCCGATGACGGAAATCGTCGTCACCGTCGGCGGCTCGGAGGCGATAGATCTGGCGATAAGAGCGACGGTGGAGCCGGGCGACGAGGTGATAATCCCCGAGCCTTCGTTTGTCTGCTACGAGCCGATAACGCGGCTCTGCGGCGGCATTCCGGTACCTGTGACGACGCTGCCGGAAAACGACTTCAAGCTGACGGCGGATCAGCTGAAAGCGGCGGTAACGCCCAAAACGAAGCTGCTCGTTTTGCCGTACCCGAACAATCCGACCGGCGCCGTGATGACGGCGGATGAGCTTCTTCCGTTGCGCGAGGTGCTGAAGGGTACGAACGTCGCTGTTCTGTCCGACGAAATATACTCCGAGCTCACGTACGGCTACAGGCACACGTCGATCGCAACGCTTCCCGGCATGGCGGAGCGCTGTATCGTCGTCAACGGCTTTTCAAAGGCGTACGCGATGACCGGGTGGCGTCTCGGCTTCGTCTGCGCCCCGCCCGAGATAACGAAGCAGATGCTGAAGATCCACCAGTACGCCATAATGTGCGCGCCGACGACGAGCCAGCTCGCCGCGGTGGAAGCTTTGAAAAACGGCGATCCCGACATAGAAATGATGCGCGCCGAGTACGACAAGCGCAGAAAATACATTGTTGAAGAGCTGAACCGCATCGGTCTTCCCTGCTTTGAGCCGAAAGGCGCGTTCTACGTGTTCCCGTATATCGGCGGCTTCGGTATGAGCAGCGAGCAATTCTGTGAGAGACTGCTCAACGAAGGAAAGGTCGCGATAGTGCCGGGCACCGCGTTCGGCAAAGGCGGCGAGGGTTACGCCCGCATCTCCTACGCGTATTCAGTAAAGCATATAACCGAGGCGATAGAGCGCATCGAGCGCTTCGTTTCGGAGCTGAAAAAATAGAAATGTCCCGGCCGGGTGTCCCCGGTCGGGATCGTTTTATCTGAGCACGAGATACGGATAAGTATCGTTGAATTCAATGTCCACCCTGCGGTTTTCCTCTATGCTCTTGACGCTCGCGAGCACCATTGCGATGCTCTTTATATTGTCTTTGCATTCGGTGCCGGCGGGTTTGCCGGTCTTCAGCGCGTTGAACATATCCTCAAGCGCGCCGTCGTGCTGATCGCGTACGACTTCGGGTCTCTTTATAACGCCGCTCTGATAGGGGATGCCTTTGAAGATACCGCCGCGCTCGGGCGTATACTCATACGTCGCGTCGCCCGCGCCGTCCCAGACCACCGTGCCGAGCTCGCAGCATACGCGCCATACGTTGTCCCACGATGTGTAGCAGCCTTCCGAGCCGTTGTAGCCTCTGAACGAATAAACGCAGCCGTTATCGAATTCGAACACGGCGTCGCCGGCGGCATCGCCCTTGTACATCGAGCCCTTCGGATTGAAGCTGTGGTAATGTACGGACGTCGGTGTGCCGTCCACGAGATATCTCGCAAGGTCGAAGCTGTGGATGTTATTGTCCTGCAGCTGCGGATACTTGAACGTGTCTCTTATGCTCGCAAGATCCGCGTTTACGAATATCTCGCCGCACAGGTACACGGGATCTCCGAGCTTTCCGGAAAGCACGAGCTCGCGTATCTCCTTTACCTGCTTTATATAGCGGCGGTTCTGCATTACTATATATCTCTTGCCCGTCTCGTCGACGGTCTTCAGCATATCGTTTACCTGTTCAACGGTGAAGCCCATCGGCTTTTCGCCCATAACGTCATATCCGGCTCTGAGCGCCGCCGTGACTATATCGCGGTGGGCCGTTACGTACGTCAGATCTATGAGCAGATTTCCGTGTTCCTTTGCAAACGCTTCTTCAAGGTCGCCGTATACGGGGCAGCTGAAGCCGTAGCGTTCCTGATACTTCGCCGCACGCGCGGGGTTCTTTTCGACGATTGCGATTATCTCGCAGTCGTCTCTTTTCGTTATATGGTCGAGCCATCTGTAGGCTATATCGCCGCAGCCGGCGAAGATTATTCTGAATTTCATGTTTTTATCCCCCGATCAGATATATTTTTTCAAAAATTCGAGTGCAGGCGCGGCGTACGCCGAATGCATGCCGCCGAGAACGTTTGCTCTGTACGCCCATGATTCAAATTCAACGCTTGCGCAGCCGTCGTAGCCGATTTCTTCAAGCGCACCGAAAAACGCTTTGAAATCAACGACTCCCTCGCCGAGAAGCGGGAACACAAATTTTCCCGGCTCAGCGACGCCTACAGCGTCCTTGACGTGAACGTGGAATATCTTTTTGCCCCAGCTTTTTACGATGAAGGCGGGATCCGTGTTGCCGTACAGCGCGTCGTGCGAGGGGTCGAGATTGACGCCGAGGTTATCGGAATCATAGTGACCTATCAGGAACTTGTTCGTATACAGATCGTGCGCGAGCATGCCCCATACGTTTTCAACGGCTATTTTGACGCCGTTTTTCTCCGCGCACGGGACGAGCGTGTCAAACGCGCCGAACACCATTCCCCACGCGTCCGTCATCGACACGGCGCCGATCTTCAAAGGCTCCGGGAGCCACGGCTCCGGTCCCGTGTAAAGGTTTACGGTATCGACACCGATCGCCGCGGCTTTTTCGATATTCTGCACGGTGACGGCGACGTTTCTGTCGTGCGCCTCGTTGTCTTTCAACACGTAATCGCGCTGGCAGAGTAATTCCGAGATGATAACGCCGTATTCGTCCGCGGCGTCTCTGAACGCTTTGCCGTCGCCGTGGGCGAAAATCACGTCGGCTATGAGCTCAACGCTGTCGTAGCCGGTCTCTTTTATAAAGGACATGAGTTTTTTCGGCTCCCAGCCGAGCATTTCGCCGTTTGCAAGAAAACCTTTTTTCATATTTCCTCCTTTATTATCCTCAAAGCGGCGACCTCATCGCCGTTTATTTCCGCGTCAATTCCGGCCACGGTGTCCTCAAGCTGAGCCGTGCTGCCGAAGCCTGCGATCGCAAAGCACGGAAAAGGCCGGTTTGTGACGTAGCACAGCGAGGCGGCGCAGGCGTCAAGCCCGGACGCCTGAATCTTTTCAAACACCGCCCTGTTTTCCGGGCAGTCGAACAGCGTGCGCGTCAGATCCGACAGAGGCTCGTTCCTCTGCAGCTTCATGAAATATCCGCGCGCCTGTGACGAATAGGCGACGCACGCCATACCTGTCCTTTCATGATACGCGTAAAGCGCGCCGTCCATCGACACAAGCGTATCGTCCGGGAATCGGCACTGTTTTGCAAGACTGAACTGCGGCTGATCGGCTGAAAAGCCCGTAAGTCCGTGTTTCTTTGCGTATTTTTGCGCTTCCTCCAGCCTGTCCGCGCACCAGTTCGATACGCCGATGTACCGGGTGTATCCCTGCTGTATGAAGCCGTTCAGCGTCTCGAGTATATCGCCGACGGGGCGTGACGTATCGTCTCTGTGAAGATAATACATATCGACGCAATCGGTCTTCAGCGCCTCGAGGCTTTTTTTGATATCGTATTCAAGGCTTGCCCCGTCAAGTCTGCCCTTGTGCATGGTCGACGGATCGGGATGACCGCCCTTCGTGCCGACGAAGACCTTTTTGCGGTTGTCGCCCTTTACGAGCCACGCGCCGAGCGCTGCCTCACAGTCGCCTGAGCCGTAGATCCGCGCGGTGTCTATGAAATTGCCGCCGCGGCAGACGTATCCGTCAAGGAATTCGTCCGTTCTGCCGGGATCGGCTGAGCGTATCCTGTCTCCGCCGAAGACTACGGCGGAAAGACTTCTGCCGAACGCTTTAATGTATTTCACAGCGGCTTGACCATCAGCACTTCGTCCGCGTACGTTCCGTCTTCAAATCTGACGCCGCGGGGCATACGTCCGACCTCAACGAAGCCGCATTTTTCATACAGCCCCTTTGCGCGGTAGTTGCCGTCAACGTACTCAAGCTCAAACTGTGTGCAGCCGACGGAGCGTGCGATTATCGACAGTTCGGTAATGAGCGTTGTCCCGATGCCGAGGCGGTAATGACTTTTGCGAAGGCCTATTGCGAGCACGGCTCTGTGGCGCACTTTATTCCTGTTTTTTATACTCAGATTGCAGTTGCCGACGACCTTATCGCCGTCAAATACGGCTATCATGCATTCAAGTCTGCTTTCGTTATACCGTCTTATGAACGCCCTTTCGGATTGTTCCGTATCGTCGCATTCATCCGGCGCACGCAGTATATACGGCGTCTCCGACGCCAAGCAGGTGATATAATCTATCATCGCCTGCCAGTCGTCCTCCGACGGGCTTCTGAGCACAACGGTCTTTCCGTTTTTCAAAAGTACTTTTTTCTCATCGTATATCATATCAGTAAAGCCAATATTTTTCCGTGCTTTTTTTGAACTGCGCGGCTTTTTCGCGGCAGTCATATAAAAGCGTGTTCAGATGGTTGTCTTCAAGTATGCGCGACGTGCCGAAATTGCGTTTTATCGTGCTCTCGTTTATATCGAGATCGTAGTTATAATGCAGATATCTGAACAGATACATACCGTATTCGAACGGCGAGAAGGCGTGCTCGTCCGTCACGTGGATCTGGATCCCGCGGCAGACCTCGCCCGAAAACTTTGAAAACGTGGGCGTGAAGCGCACGCGGCGCGCCCTGACTCCGTCAAATCCGAGCTTGTTCATATAGTCGCACAGGGCGTATTCGTCGACGTAGGGCGCGCCGATCATCTCAAACGGTCTCGTCGTTCCTCTGCCCTCGCTCATATTGCGGACGCCCTCGAAAATGCACGTGCCGGGGTAGACGAGCGCTGTATCCGGCGTCGGCATATTCGGAGACGGGGGAACGAAAGAAAGGTCGGTTTCGTCATAGTAAACGTCTCTGCCGATACCGCGGCAGGGTACGACGTAAAGCTCGGCGCCGATCCCCTTCTCTTCATTTATATATCGCGCAAATTCGCCTATCGTCATGCCGTAGCGGTGAGGCACCGCGTATTCGCCGATGAAGCTCGCGTTTTTCTCGTCAAGAATCTCGCCCTCGACCTTTTCAAGCCCTATCGGATTCACGCGGTCGAATACGACGAACGGCTTTCCGAGCCTCGCCGCGACCTTCATGCTGCGCGTCATCGTATAAAGATACGTATAGAATCTCGCGCCGACGTCCTGTATATCGAAGCACAGCACGTCTGTTTTTTCAAGCATTTCATCCTTCGGCGCGGTGATGCCGTTGTACAGGCTGTATACGCGCGCGCCGGTAACGGGCTCGCGCTTTACCTCGTTGAACCCCGCGCCCGCCTGCGCGGCGCCGTACAGACCGTGTTCGGGCGAGAATACGGACGTCAGGCGATACATGCCGCCCAGGACTTCATACGTCGGCGCAAGCTTTTTCGTCACTCCGGAATGATTCGTTATGAGTCCGAGTCTTCCCTCTTTGAGTACGGGCGGAAACGCGTCCGTGTTATCTATGCCGTTGTAAACCTTTAATTTTCTCATATTCAGTGCCTTACGTTCAAAAGCATTCCGAGATCGCCGAGGATATTGCGCTCGGTCCAGATATATACGAGATAATCCGGTTTTTTTGTTTCGAGATCGTCGAGACGGTAATCGTACAGAGGCGGATTCGTTTCGGGATGATTGAGATATATCTCGCTGAACAAAAGCTCAAGGAACGGGCTGATGGCTCCGTAATACGAGTCGCCCATGACGTACGCCGTCGGAAAATCATCTTTGGCGTACATGGAAGCATCCTTCGGCGTGACGTTCGCCGTGTACGCGGATACTCTGTCCGAAATGCCCATGAACCAGAGCAGGTCACCGCCGTTCTGAACAAGCTCCGTATCAAAATCCTTTTCAAGATCGTACACGGGAACGGACGGGAAATCCTTATGCACGCATTGTGCGGCTCTGTAATATCCGTAATATGCGCCGATCTGTGTCCAGTGTGAATCAGCCTGCATGAAAAGCAGCTTGTCCCTGTGCTCCATAAGTATGTCGCGCAAGTCGAGGAAATAGATATCCTCGCTGTCCTTCATATACTCTCCGAACTGGGTCACGGACGTCGGTTCAAAATGATCGCCTCTGCCGCCCTCTGCCTCGTCGTACTGCATATCGTGATATATAACGGCGGGATTCGTACATACGATCATTATGATCTTTGTATTCTTGCCCGTAGCTTCTCTGATCCTGTCGAGCTGCCCTTCAAGATATCTGCGGACGTTGGCTTTCATCTCTTCGTCGACAAGCACTCTTCCGTAATAGAATTCGTCGTAATAGTTCAGATAGACGTGACTGTCGTGTCCGATAAACGAGCTGTGTCCGCAGACGAGATTGCCGTCCGCGTCATATACGTATTTAAGGCGAACCGCGTCGCTCGGGTCGGAGATGAGTTTTCCGTCCTCCTTAGCGTAGATATATACGGTAGTGCCGTTTTCGCCGTCCGGCAGATGATAGGCGCCGAAGAAATTCCTTTCAAGCGCGTGCTCACGGATCAGGACTTCGCCGTTGCGGCGGCAGACGTATACGAGCGCTCCGGGCTCTGTCTTGCAGAATATCCCCATCATAACGCGTATACCGTCGTTATACGTCCACGTCTGTATGTTAGTGACGGGCGGCGTCTTCTCAGTCGGCTCGGGCTCGGAGCCGGCGGGCTCGGTTTCCGTATCAGGCGCCGTTACAGGGCCTTCTTCCCCGGTCGTAACGGTCGGATCCGTGATCTGATCCGTGACCGGGTCCGTTTTTCCGGAGCACGATACCGTCAATATCAGCATGAGGGCGCAAAGCGCCGCGGCTATGATCCTGTATGTTTTTTTCATTTCGTTTACTGCTTTCTTGATATTGATACACCGGCGGTAATGGCATACCGCCGGTGGCTTATTTTCAGTTGATCAGGGGTGAGCGTTGTAGAGCATACCGAGATCGCCGCCGATATTTCTCTCCGTCCATACGTAGAACAGATAATCGGGCTTGCGGTTCTCGAGATCCTCAAGATGATAGTCATACAGAGGCGGATTCGATTCCGGCTGATTCAGATATACCTCGCTGAAAAGCAGATCGAGATACGGCTGCATGCACCAGAAATAGGAGTCGCCCATTACGTACGCGGTAGGCGCGTCCGATCCGGCTGTCTTTACGTTGTCCTTGCGTGCGACAGACGCGTTCGCCGCCGTCACCTTTCCGCCGACGCCCATGAAGTTGAGCAGGTCGCCGCCGGAGGGAACGATCGTCGTTGTGAAATCCTTTTCAAGATCGTATACCGCCGTCTGCGGGAAATCCTTTTTTATCTTCTGAGCCACGGAATAATACGCGTAATAGCCAGAAATTTGCGTCCAGTGCGAGTCAGCCTGCATGAACAGCAGCTTATCCTTGTGCAGAGACAGGATATCGCGCAGGTCGATATAATATATATCCTCATTGCCTTTCATGTATTCCGCAAACATCGTGGATGAGGTCGCTTCGTAATGGTCGCCTCTGCCGCCGGCGCTTTCGGGATACTGAAGGTCGTGATATACCGTCGCCGGGTTCGTGCACACGACCATAATGATCTTCGTGTTCTTGCCGGTCTTAGCTCTGATTGCGTTCAGCTGAGCGGTAAGATAATTCTTGACGGTCATCATCGTATTTCCGTCGGTCTTTGCCCAGCCGTAATAGTGGTTGTCGTAATAGTTCAGATAAACGTGGCTGTCGCGTCCGATGAAAGCGCCGTTGCCGACGTTGGTCGAATAACGCAGAGATACGGATACGCTGTGGTCGGACAGGGCCTTGCCTTCCGCCAGCGCGTACAGATACGCCGTCTGCGAGCTCACGCCCTCCGGCAGTATGTACATTCCGTAGAAGTATTGATCGAGCGCGTGCTCCTTTATAAGCGTCGTTCCGTCCGGCTTGCAGACGTATACGAGAGCGCCGGGCTCCGTCTCGCAGTATATGCCTATGACGCGCGGGTTGATACCGTCATTGAACGTCCAGGTCTTGATGTTTTTGACCGCAGCGGTCTTCTCCTTCGGCTTCGGAGGCTCCGTTTCGGGCGCCTTCGTCGTCGTTTCGGGAGCTTTGGTGGTCTCGGGAGCCTTCGTCGTCTCGGGAACCGTCGTGGTTTCGGGGACCGTGGTCGTCTCGGGGACGGTCTCGGTCTCGGGAGCCGTGGTCTCCTCCTCCGTCGTCGCAGTCTCCTCGGTCGTCGTCTCTTCTTCCGTCGTTACCGGTACGGTGGTCTCCTCCTCCGTCGTCACGGGCTCGGTCTCGGGCTCATCGGTCGTCACCGGAATAGTCGTATCCGGCTCATCCGTCAAAGGCTCGGTATCCGTTGTGCCGAAGCTCGTAAGATCCTCTTCCGTGACAGTCGGCGGCGTGACCGTCGTCTCGCCGGGCGCCTTCGTGCAGGCGGCGGCGGGAAGTATCATCAAAAGCGCAATTAAGGCTGAAAAGATCCTGATCCTTGTCTTCATAATCTGTTCTCCCTATTTTAAAATCCGGCGACGCTCGTCGCGAATCCGGTGATCACGTTGTTCATGAAGTCGGGTCCGACGTTTCTCTGACATACGAGCATTATGACGTAGTCGGGCTTGTTCGTCGTTAGAATATCCTTGTCTATGGAATAGTTCCACAGAACGCCTGGGTTAGTCCAGACCTTTGAGAAGTTGGCTCCGATGAACGGCAGAATGTAGCAGCCGTAGGAGTCGCCGAGGAAGTAGCAGGTCGGATTCGAGGAGCTCTTGAGCTCTGAATCCCTCTGCCAGCCGGACGGTCCGAAGCCGGCGGCTTTGATGCCGTCGCTGCGCTTCGACACGTAGTAGGATCCCGTATCGGTAAAGTCGGCGACAAAGAACGGAACGACTTCCTTCAGATCCGAAAATCCCATCATGCCTGCCATGTCGCCGCCGCCGACGTCTACGTAATCAACGTGGTAATCGCCGCTGTCGAGCGTTCTGACCTTCGCCTTGGGATAATCCGATCTGACTTTTTTCATTATTTCAAGATACGAATAATACGCTCCGAGCTCGGTATAGTGCGTATCGGTGCTGAAATATATATGCTCGTCCTTGTGGGCGCGCAGAGCCGTGAGCAGATCCACGGCGCAGACGTCGCCGCCGATCGAATTCATCTTTTCAACGAACGCCTTCATGGCGCTTTCCGGCGGTATCTGTACGGCGTGCTGGACGTAATCTCTCTGCTCGTCGTAGTAGCAGGTCGCCGGATCGGGTATTATCGCGAATATGAGTTTGGTTTTCTTTCCGGTAGCCTTCTGAATCTCGGGTACCGTCTTGTTCCGGATATATCCCGCGAGCTGTTCGAGCGAATCCGTGTCGGGACGGTTGCTGAGCAGGAAATCAAGCGTGGGCATATAGAACAGATGTGAGTTTCTGCCGCCCCAGACCGGAGCGTCGCCGCCCGGGGTCACTCTGACCTCGGTCACGTCGCTTTCGCGCTTTCCGTCAGCCGTGGCATACAGCTTGACGGTCATATCGCTGTCGCCGCTTACCTCAATGTAGAAATACTTGTCGATGCACTTGTTCTTCTCCTCCGCTCCGTTGCAGACGACGCGGATAGTGGAAAACGGCTCGGCGGAACCGAAGATCACAGTTCTGTCCGCCGCGACTCCGCGATAGCTGATGAACACGGGTTTCGCCGTTTTTTCCTTGACAGGCTCCGTAACGGGGGCCTTGGTCGTCTCGGGAACCGTCGTGGTCTCGGGCGCGGTCGTCGTTTCGGGTGCGGTTGTCGTTTCGGGTGCGGTCGTTTCGGGAGCCGGGGTCTCGGGGGCCGTTGTCTCAGGTTCGACGGTAGTCTCGGGCTCCGTTGTTACGGGCTCCGTCTCCGTTACGGTATCGGAGGTACCGTCAGCCGTGTCGGGTACTGTCGTTTCATCATCACCGGTCGACGGTACGGTCGTTTCCGGTTCGGTCTGAGTGTCCGGCGTCACCGTTTCAGCCGTATCTTCATCCGTTACGGAGGACGTTTCGCCGGAGGTCACGGGGTCTGTCACCGTCGGCCCTTCCGTACAGGCGACGACGCTGAACAGCATCGCCGAAACGGCAAGAATGCTGCAAGCTCTGATCAAAAAGGTTTTCATGTTAAATAACCGCCTTATTTATTGCAAATAACAGAATACCACATATACTCTGTTTTGTCAATACGTTTTTTATTTCCTTATTTTTCCCCGGTCGGTCTGACTGCGGAAAACTGACGCGTTTTGTCAGGCAGACGCTTCTTTTTGGCTTTTTTCTTTTTTGACTTGTAGATATAATACACTCCGGTGTAAAGCGCCGTCACCATCATGACGATGCAGCAGATCAGCATCTGTACGGTGTTGCCTACTCTCGACGTCGAATACATATAGAATTCCGACAAAAACGCTATGAAGAACGCTGCGGCGAATACAACGTAAGATATCACGTATTTGGGCTTGAAGCCGGTGAGCCGGCAGAGCTTCACGCTCATCCAGATGAAGGCGCCGATCAGCGTGAAGATCGAGATTATCTGAGAAACGCGAATGAACCCCACGATCATACTGTCGGAGCGCAGGCTTTCGAGCACCGAGCGCAATCCGCAGTACAGTACGGTGAAGGTGTACGTCGCCACTCCGCGGCGTTTGAGCTTTTCCTCGCCGCATATGATCAGAAAGAATATTACGATGCACCACACGGCTTCATAGAAGAAAATCGCGAAGCGATACGATTCCTCAGCGGGGTTGTATATAGAGATCGGGAAGAAGCGGAGCCCGTCGTTTTCGACCGTGTCTCCGAGGCAGTCCATCGAGAAGATGCTGCCGAGGCGTCCGACGGCTATCGCGAGCGGAGCCGAGGCGCAGAGCGTGTCGAAAAGGGGCAGAAGCCTGTTTTTACGTTTCGTTATGAGCCACCAGCCCACGCACGTCAGCACGACTCCGAGCGCGGCGCCGAACAGCGAGTATCCGCCGTCCGTGAATTTCCATTTATCCGCCTGATCAACGTATTCCTGATCGCAGACAATGACGTAAAGCAGTCTGGAAAAGGCGAATCCGAAGAATATCGCGGCGGGGCTTATATACATCAGCGTCGCCGTATCGTATTTGTTTCTCGTTGCGTATAAAATCGCGTACAGCAGCATGACGACGATCGCCGCGGACACGAAAAGTCCGTGCATCGTCGGCACGCCGGCGGACAATAATTGCATAATGATCAAGTCTTTCTTTTTTTGATTTTAAAAACGAAATCGCGCTGGATCACGTAGTTTACTATGAACATGACCGTGTCGTACACGAATTTTATCAGCGAATGTACGAAATCGCCGCCCGGCACGTGCGCCGTGAGCCATTGTACAAGCACTCCGAGTCCGAGGACGGCGGCTACGAGCAGGAAGTATTTAAGCGTCGCTCCGCGCTCGTAATTCTTGCCTCCGAATACGGCGAGACTGTTGTATACGTAGTTCACTATCGACGAAACGACGCGGGCGAGACCGAACGAAAGCGGATAAATAAGCCCGGGTGAAACGTTTCTCAACACCACCTTCATGAGAAGTATGAAGACGAGCCAGTCGATCAAAAACGACAGTATGCTTCCCGCCGTGTATTTGAGTATGCGCGCTCCGATCCGCAAGCCGTCTTTCAACGCGTTGAAATGACTGCCCTTATTGTCGTTGATATATATCGTCGCTATCGTGACCTCGTAAGGCGAGACGCCCCAGTCGTGGAGCTTCAGGAGCATGTTCATCTCATACTCGTATCTGTCTCCCTCGAGCGTTGAAAGCTCCGGCAAAAGCGATGAAGGAAAGCCGCGCAGACCGGTCTGCGTATCGTATATGGAAATGCCGGTCGCAAGCTTGTAAAGGATCCGCGTGAACGTGTTGCCCGCCTGCGAGCGGAACGGGACGTCCTTGTCAAACCTTCTGCCGCCGATTATCATATCCTCGGGGTGCTCGTACAGCGCCTTTGTGACCTTGAGTATATCGGATACGGTGTGCTGGCCGTCGCAGTCGGCTGAGACGACGCCGTCGGCGTCCTTCATTTCGTTCATTATGTACGTGACGCCCGTGCGGAGCGCCGCGCCCTTGCCGCGGTTCACCTCGTGCGTGAGCACGGTGCAGCCGAGCCTTTTGCATTCCGCGAATACGTCGGCGTAGGCTTCGCCGCCGCCGTCGTCAACGCAGACGATTTTGTCAAAATATTCGGTCAGCTGTCCGATAAACGGCACCATCTGATCGTATACGGGTTTATACGCCGGTATCAGGACCGCGTATTTTTTTGAATCGAATCCCATTTTTACTCCGTTATTTAAAGTAGATTATATCGCTGATGTTGCGCAGGCCTTCCATAGCCGGCTCGTTTGCGAGCTTGCCGTTCAGCCACATAGTGGTGGAGCCGCCTCCGTCGAGGTTGTACGCCGTCTTGCAGCCGAGAGACTCAAAGGTCGCGGCAAGCTCGGAAAACGACATGCCTCCGTGGGTAGTCCACGAGATGCCGTTTTTGATGCGTTTCGCGTCGACGACGAGGAATATATAGTGCAGCTCGTCGATCTGACCTATCGCCGTGCGCGGTTCCTTCGCGGACCGGCTCAGCTTCGGTGTGTTCAGCTGATCCTTCGGTATCGCCTTGTAGTTGTCCACAAGTATGGGACCGAAGCACCACGACTGAAGGACTCCGTAGTTTACGAGCGACTTTCCGTCCTGACTGTTGTTTTTGCATACGATCAGATCGCCGTATTTATTGAGATAGCAAAGATCCCAGCTTGATTTTTTGTTGCGGTAAAGTCCGCCGTCGCGGATTATGATACCGTCGGAATGGTACCCGCAGAAATCGCCGTTGACGGCAAATCCGGCGCCAACAGACGATGCGATCTGCGTAGCGTAAGCGCGCGAAGATATTTTTCCGTTTGCGAAAGCCGTGCGGAAATCGGACGGCGAGGCTATTTTTATATCGCAGATATAATAGCTGAGCTCGCCCTCGCGGACGTTGGAAACGCCTATCTGAACCCGATCGGTCTTGTACTCTCCGACGAACGTTTCGTTTTCGCCGAAGGTTCTGCCGTTATATTCGCGGTAGCTCTGTTTTCCTCCCGTTTCCGGGGGATTTACGGGCGCCGTCGTTTCGGGCGCCGTCGTTTCCGGTACCGTCGTTTCGGGTACCGTCGTCTCCGGCACGGTCGTCTCCGGAACGGTAGTTTCCGCATCCGTGCCGTCGCCCGTGGTATTCGCGCCGGTCGTTTCCGGCGCAGTCGTTTCAGGCGCCTCGGTTTCCGGTACTGTCGTTTCATCGTAACCGGTATCGGTGAACGGCGCGGTAACGGACGGCTCCGTCTCCGTATCGGGCGGGAAATACGGCGCGTCCTCAGCCGCCTTTGACGGCGACGTGCAGAGCACGCCGACGACGATTATCAGGCACGCGCTCGTGACCGCGGAGATCCTGACCGCCAGCTTTTCATTCCTTTTGTTTTTCTTTTTTTTCATATCGAGGTAAACCCTATTTTTCTGTATACCTTTGAAAGCGTTTTGCGCGCAAGATACGCGGCGCGTGCGGAGTTGTTCTTCATGACCTCTTCAAGATACGCTTTGTCCGATAGCAGCTTTTTGTATCTTTCCTGTATCGGGGAAAGCTCATCGGCGCACGCCTCGCCGACAGCCGTCTTGAAATCGCCGTAGCCTCTGCCCGCGAATTCCGCTTCGATCTCTTCGTCGTTTTTGCCGGTGAAGCAGGAATATATCGTCATGAGGTTGCCGATCCCGGGCTTGTCTTCAGCGCGGCGCACCTCGGACCCGGAGTCCGTTACGGCGCGGCGGAATTTGCGGATCACAGTATCCCTGTCGTCCAAGATCCTGACGACGGCGTTTTCGTTTTTGTCCGATTTAGACATCTTCTTGTCCGGCTCGGCAAGGGACTGAATCTTCGCGCCGGATCCCGTTTTGATGAAAGGCTCCGGCACAGTGAACGTGGGTCCGTAGACCTGGTTGAAGCGGTTAGCTATATCGCGCGTGATCTCGAGATGCTGCTTCTGATCCTCGCCGACGGGTACGAGATCCGTCTGATAGAGCAGGATGTCAGCCGCCATGAGAACGGGATAAGTGAAAAGACCCGCGTTTATATTATCCGCGTTTTTCGCGGATTTATCCTTGAACTGAGTCATTCGCGAAAGCTCGCCGAACATGGTATAGCAGTCGAGCACCCACGCGAGCTGCGCGTGAGCCGGAACGTGGCTCTGGACGTATAGTATGCTCTTCTCCGGATCGAGTCCGCAGGCGAGATACAGCGCAAGCACCTCGTACGTCCTGCGGCGAAGCTCCGCCGGATCCTGTCTTACGGTTATCGCGTGCTGGTCGACCACGCAGTACAGGCAGTCGTAATTATCGGTGAACTGCGAGAAATTGCGCAGAGCGCCGAGATAGTTTCCTATCGTGAGGTTTCCGGACGGCTGGATGCCCGAAAACACGGTTTTTCTTTTTTCGTTTTCCATTATATGAATTCCTTTGCTGTTTCACTCATTATTGTGACGCCTTTTCTTATCTGCTCCCCGTCAGGCATCGAGTAATTGAGGCGGAAGCCCGTTGACGGCGCGCCGACCGTACATCCGAAGGTACTGCCGGGAACGACCGCGAGCTTTTTTTCGAGCAGGGCACGGACAAAACCGTCGTGATCTTCGCATCCGGGCAGCCACGCCCAGATGAACAGCCCGCCCTGCGGGCGCGTGTATCCGATCATGCCGGAGCATTTATCATCAAGCGCGCCTATCATCAGCTCCGCTTTTTCGCGGTACACGGAGCGTATTTTTTCTATATGGGCGTCAAGGTCGAATTCCGTCATGAAACGGTGGCAGACCATCTGCATCAGCTGATTGGTGTGTACGTCGTTCACCTGCTTGCAGACGGCGATCTTAGACGCGATATCCTCACGGCAGATAACGTAACCGACGCGGATGCCGGGAGACAGGATCTTTGAAAACGAGCTGCAGTAAACGACGCGCCCGTCTGTGTCCATACTCTTTATCGTCGGCACGTCGTCGCCAGCGAAACGGAGCTGACCGTAAGGATCGTCTTCAAGTATTATCAGACCGTATTTTTCCGCTATCCGCAGGCACGCTTTTCTGACCTCGTACGGCATCGTTCTGCCGGTGGGGTTCTGGAACGTCGGTATAAGATATAAAAGTTTCGGATTATGCGCGCGTTTTACCGCCGCCTCGAGCTCGCCGGGGTCGACGGAGTCGCCTCTCATCGGGACGCCGACGGTATTGCAGCCGTGAGCGCGGAAGGCGTTCAGAGCGCCGATGAAGGTCGGCTCCTCGCAGATGACCGTGTCGCCCCTGTTGCACAGGACCTTGCACGTAAGGTCTATCCCCTGCTGTCCGCCCGCCGTTATTATCGCCGTGTTTTTCAGCGGATCGACGCCCGAGATCGCGGCGTGGCGGCAGAGCACATCTTCTCGCAGGGGCGTGTACCCCTCGGTTATCCCGTACTGGAGCGCACGCGCGGGATCCTTTGTCAGGATCGCGTCGCAGAACTCGCGGAAAGCGTCTGTCGGAAAGCATTCGGGCGACGGATTGCCCGCGGCAAAGGAGATCACGGACGGATCCGTCAGTGATTTGAATATTTCCCTGATGGCGGACGGAGAAGAGATTGAACCGGATCCGGAAGCCCGGGTCACGGTGACCGTCGTTCTTCCCGGCGTCGTGGACGGACAGGAGATTGAAGTCCGCCACCTGACGGAGGAAGGATCCGAACTGCTGGAAAGCACCAATGAAGCCGGGACGGTGACCTTTACCACCAGCAGCTTCTCCCGCTTCTCCTTTACCTCCAGGGCCCGGGAACTCTGCTCCTGGACATCCGACTTCCTGGAGAACACTTTCTTTGGAAAAACAACAACCCAGGAAACAGCCTATGAGGGGATCTCCGCAGAGAACGACATCGAAGGCCTCGAGATTCTGGAAGCCTTTGCCGTCACATCGGGCGAAGATCTGTGGATGACGCTTCAGCGCATCCGGGAACTGACGCTCGGCAAACTCGAGAGCGTTGCCCTGTATACCGTGGAGAACGGCAGGCTGGGACAGATCGTGAAGGATCATCTCAGCCTGACAGACGT
>CACWOQ010000027.1 GCA_902762505.1 uncultured Ruminococcus sp.
AAACGCTCGGCTGCACGAAAGAAGACGTTTCGGATATGATGTACGGCAACGCAAAAAAACTGATAGACGGCGCAAGACGCTCGATCTACGGAGAATAAGCGCCGAAATACTATAGACACGCGGTTTTACACGTATATAAACAGCTATATGTTATAATTCAAGTTCTGCAAAGATCTGTAATTTTTTAACAGGAGGTCGTAATGTTCAGGAAGCTTACCGCGATTTTCATTTGCGCCGTTTTCGCGCTTGCCGCCGCCGTACCTGTTTTTGCCGGTACGGACGGCATATTCAGCGGCATAACGGCGGAACTCTATCTTCAACTCGACGGTTATTACGAGGGCGGCGGGCATCAGATGAGAGGATTTGCCGCTTCACCCGACGGGAAACACTTATACGCAGGTTTGCTGCAGTTGAACCGTCACGTGACAAAATTTGATACTGCAACGGGCGAACGTTTGGGAGAGTACGAACCGCAGATCGAAAACGACGACGGTGTTACCTCCGACATGAACTACCCGAAGAGTATCGCTGTCGACAGCAGAGGCTATATGTTTGTCGGCATTACTCTTGATGAGCCTAAAACGCCGTATATCGCGCTCGCGTGCGTCAATCCGACGCCTGATGAAGACGGTTATATGCATGAGGTCTCATATATTATAGAAAACCTCGGCGCCGAGCATACCGGGATCAACGGCTTGGCGACACATAACTCGGGCGATAAAATCCTCGTGTACATCACGACCGGGTACGACAAAGACACTATCCGCTGTTACGACGTTACCGACGTCAACGATATGCATCTCTACTCCGGATTCGGTGTTGACGGCGTCATCGACTACAACGATCTTACCGGATCCCGGAAAGATCCGGGTTATCTGACCGTTGACGCGGACGGTTATCTTTATCTCTGTTACCTTGCAGACGGCGCGCCCGGCATAAAAGGCAGTCACGTCATGAAGATATCGCCGGACGGAAAGACGGTTCTTGGGCAGACGGAGGTCGTCGAAGCATACGGGATATGCAACGCCGGAGACTACCTCTTCGTATCGACTTACGGCTCAAAGATCGTTATTCTCAAAAAAGCGGATCTTTCGATAGTTACAGAGTTTGAGATCGAGGATTGCAAAGGAGCGATCAGCGGATGTTATTTCGCGGACGACTTCCTTTGGATCGGTACGCACGGCGACGGCACCCCGGATCTTCCCGGAGAAATATACCGTGCCGGTCCGTTTATGCTTACCCGCGATCCAAGAGAGACGGAAACAATACCTGTTGAGCTTGTCACCGCGCGCGCCGAAGATGAATCCCGTGAAATACCGAAGGACGGACAGCCTTATATGCTTTTTGACTTCTCAGACCCTGACGTAGTATCGAAAATAAACGGGGACAACGATTGTACTGTCATATACGATGAAGAACTTCAATGTATGAAAGTAACTGTCACCGAAGACGGGCAGAGCGATGGCTGTGACCCGTATTTCAGTCTCCCCATGTCCAAAGCGTATTATTTCGACGCCGGTGATTATCCGATAATTACTCTCAGGTATATGACCGACTGTTATTGTCTGGGCGAGATTTATTACACGACAAAGATCAACCGCAATATCGGTATGAATCATATCACATACGACGTCGAGGATGTATCGGAGTGGTCGGATCTTAAAATAGATATGCGCGAAGACGATGCCGGCAACTGGGAAGGCGAGGTAAGAACGATAAGGATAGATCTTGATTCGGACGGAGAAGAAGGCGACGTATTTTATATTAAATCCTTATCTGTTATGGCAGGCGAAAAAGAGCCTGCGCCCGATACGACCAAAGCGAAAGAAACGAAGCCTGCCGACACAACGCCGTCCGTTTCGGAACAAGAACCGGACGATACGAAAAAAAACGGACCCGCAGAGACCGGACCTGCCGTTCAGCCGAAAGCCGGAGCTTCGTTTCCGTGGTGGATTATCATCGCGTTCTCTGCCATCGTATTATTCGCGACAGGCGCCTTTGTGATCATCAGAAAAAGAAAAAAGCGGCATGATAAAAGTTGAGCACGGTGACCGTCAGAGAATTTGACGCTGTCAAACCTATCCCGTGAAACTGAAAAATATCAACCGACGTCAGACCTGTTTTTCGTCGATATTGCCAAAAATCAATAAATATTTTTGGCTGTATTGCACATGATAAACACGAAAACCATGCTGTATAATAATATCAGTTTCAAGATCATCACACGCTTTGCGGTCTATATGTTTTTGCGCCCGTCCGATACCTCCTTGTTTTTTCGTTAAAGGACGGGCATAAAAACATTTACCGCACCTGTAAAACAGATCATTTTGTGCTTAATATAAAAACTAAAGGAGGAAAACAAAATGAAAAAGATAATAGCGACGGTACTTGTCGTTGTTATGACCCTGGCACTTTGTTCCGTAGCGGTCAACGCGGAAAACACGCTTGTCATCGACTTCAATACGGAAGAAGGTCAGGCGGCCGGTACGTTCTTCGGAAGCGGCTGCAAATATGAAGAAGACGCCGGAACGGAAGGAAAAGTAATAGCAAAGCTTGAAAACCATGCTCCCGACGGCTCAGACGCGACAGCCGAAGGCGAGGGCGGACTCTTCGGCAACGGTATAGCCGTTAAGTTCAATTCCGATGCGGACGGCGAGGCGACGGTCGTCGCAACGCTGATCTGCCCGGACCATATCAACGGCGCCGCCGACTACAGGCTGTATCACAGCACAAACGACGGCGAATATGTAAAAGAAGAGTTGAACACGGTACAGGATCACGTATTCTTTGACTATACCATAAAGGTAAACGTCAAAAAAGGCGAGAATACGATCAAATTCGTACAGGGCGTTAATCCCTGGGGCAACGGTGAATGCGGCAACGGCTGGAGAGTCGATATTGCAAAACTTTCGATAACGCTTCCCGAGGCTTCCGCGGATACACCGGCTGATCCCGGTACGACTGACGAGCCCGCCAATCCCGCCACCGCCGATGCTTCCGTTATAGCCATTGCCGCTGTTGCGTGCGTCGCTCTTGCGGGTCTCGCCGCAGCCAAAAAAGTCAAATAAGATCATATGATCTGAGAAAAAGGGTATCAGGGTAAATACCGAATACCCTTTTTCTTTTGAAATTTCTGACTTGCAAGATCGCTGATAAAATCATTTTTTTTGTTGTGCATATTGAATTTTCAGATCGGTTGTGTTATAATCTGTTGTACATTGATAAAAGCGCATACGGAGATCACGTTTCAGCCTTGTCTGTCATGATACGCATGCCTCAGTCAGGCGATACGTGAAAATCTTAAACGCCGTTTGCGAAAATAAATTTCAGATATCATTAACATGAAAGGATTTCCGGTATAAAAACCGGGCAAAAAAATGAAAAACAAAATTGCAGTATTCCTACTCATCGCGGCTGCGTTCCTTCTCGGTTCTTGCGGTGAATCAAATGACCCGGTAAAGGAGACCGGCAGCGAACAGACGACCGTAACGGTGTCTGAAGACGTGACCGCGGAGCCGGATGATCTGCCGGCGGTGCCCGGTTCGGCGGAATTTCCGGTCAGCGAAAGATACAAAGAAAAAGTGACCGAAAAAAACGGCGTCGCCTCATTTTCCGGCATTCGGATGAAAATAGAATATGAAAGCCGTTTTTACGGATACCAAAGCGTTATCAACCGTGATTTCATACGTTACGGAGAGTTGCTTCAGTTCCGTAATTGCGCGGGGCTTCCGTCCGAAGGGCAGTTTGCGGGCGCGGATCTGAACGGAGACGGTTTTGACGAATTTCTTTCGTATAAAGACGGCTCCGTTTCCGTGACCGCCATGTCAATGACGGAAAAAAAGAGCGCGGTGTATTCACCCTCTCGCACGACTGTTTTCAAAACAGAACACCTCGGTGATTTTGAGGTCGGCGAAGGGCTTACGCTTATCGGCGCCGGTGACCTGAACGGAGACGGTTACAGCGATATCGTATTCACATCAGAATCCCATGTCGTGATTTTCAAAGGTCGGCAGGGCGGCTTTACCTCGGAGCTCATTCGCTTTAAAACGGATGGCAAGGCGTGCTGCGGAGATTATAACGGCGACGGCAGGACCGATATCATAGTCGTCAATAACGGCAGCGCCGATTGCTTTACGTATGAAGACGGCGGACTGACGGAATGCGGCTCCTGTAAGGTACCGGTCCCGGAAGACGTAGTCAACGTTTTCTTCGGTGATATGAATTGCGACGGCTTTGCCGATATTATATATCTGACTGAAAAAAACGACGATTCATATTTACTGTCGTATTTCGGCAACGGCGGCAGTCGCTTCGGTTCACCCGAAGGGGAGGACAACAAAAATCTTTACGCAAAAGCAAAATTATCAAAGAACGCCGTGAATATCGCGTGTGCGGATTTCACCGGTACCGGTATTGCCAGCTTTGCCGGAACGTTTAATACAACCGGAGGAACCGGCGTTATATTCAACATTGGAGAACCGGCTTACGATTATTCCATCTACGGTATGCGCGTCAACGGCGAATACAGGATATATTCCGGCTGCCGCTGGAGCGACGCGAATTACAAAGACAGCGACGGTGACCACGTGATGCTCACGACCTCAAAGGACGGAAAAACGTGGAAAAGATATTCGGACGCGCCCATGTTCATGCTCGGCTGCGAGCTCGGTATCGATGAATGGTGGAGCGACAACACGCTCGAACCGGAGGTGATATACGTCGACGGGAAATATCATATGTACTGGCAGTGCTCGTATACAACGCCCGAGGGCAACTACGGCGACAAGATCGGATACGCCTCGTCGGACGACGGCGTGCACTGGGAGCGTAAGACGGATGAGCCCGCCATAATCTGCACTGATCCGGAGATCGGCTTCAATCACGAGGAGGTCCTGTACGTCCCGGACGACCCGGACGGCAAGCCCTACTGGATGTATACCGGTCATTTTGTAAAAGGCGCGTTCAGAGGATACATACGCATCAGATCGGCTGTGCCGGACAGATTCGATTACAATGATCGCGAGGGCACGGACGGTTTCTCTCAGATCGGAAATCAGCTCGCATACTTTACGGATGACGACGGCAGGCGTATCTTCGTCCGCATAACGTTTGACGATGCGGTCGAAGAGGACGGACAGAAATACTGGCGCCCGACGCTCTGGTTCTCCGACGACGGGCTGAGGTTCGTCTCGAGCAGCAGGTGTATGCTCGCGGGAGTCGACGTCACGGACCCGAGGACGGAGAACAACAGGAATATGTTCTTCTTCGGTATGATAACGGAAAACGGCACCGGTGAGATCAAAAGAAACGAAGACGGAACGTATACGATAATTTATCTTGCGACGACGTGCAAAACGTCCGTTGCGCCTGAAATATACGATGCGGAGGTAGGATACGGCGAGATGACGTTCAGGCTTTCAGGCTCCGGATCCGCCGGCACTCCCGTTCAAAACGCGTCGGTAATAGACTTCAATACAGAAGAAGGCCGGGCTGCAGGAACGTTTTTCGGAAAAGGATGTAAATATCAGGGTGACGCCGGAACTGACGGAATTGTCGTTGCGTATCTTGAAAATTTCTCGCCGGACGGATCCGAAGCGACAGCTGAAGGTGAAGGAGGACTTTTCGGCAACGGTATAGCCGTTAAATTTAATTCCGATGCGGACGGCGAGGCGACGGTCGTCGCAACGCTGATCTGCCCGGACCATATCAACGGCGCCGCCGATTACAGACTGTATCACAGCACAAACGATGGCGAATACGTAAAAGAAGAGCTGAACGAGGTACAGGATCACGTATTCTTTGAATATACCATAAAGGTAAACGTCAAAAAAGGCGAGAATACGATCAGATTTGTACAGGGCGTTAATCCCTTTGGCAAAGGTGAATGCGGCAACGGCTGGAGAGTCGATATTGCAAAACTGGCAATAGTTCTTCCGTAATTATTTGAGATCACGCAGAGTTCCTCTGCCGTTACGACACAAATAAAACCGCAATGATACGTTTACGGGCGTTGAGACAAAATCTCAACGCCTTTTTTTGTCGCGGATTATCCGTCATGACGAAAATCAAGCATCATAAACATGTGATAATCCACAAATCGATGAGTCTATTTTTATGCATTTTGCACATGAATAACACGAATCGGATCTGATATAATGACCATTGAATAAATATAATCAGAAGGGCGATATATGAAAAAGATCATTGCGGCGCTTACGGTTTTGACGGCGTTCATTTTGAGCGCGCTGCCTGTCTTCGCGTCATCTGCGTCAGCGGACGGGCTTGAAACCGTGTTTGAGGAAAACTTCGAAGAATATGAGAGCGGTGTAAACGTGAATTCGACGACCATGCCTTCGTTTTTTGTATGTGATTACAACGGCATAGGCGACGGTATGATATCGGTGCAGGAGAGCGGCGACGGAAATCTTGAACTGAAGTCCCACGTTTTCACTCAGATATACACGTCGGTTCCTCTGACGGGCACGTATGAATTCTCGGTCGAAGTATACGAGGCTCAGGGAAAGCTTCAGTCGGGCGTATTCGTGAGAGCGCCGAAGTGCGCCGAGGCTTACTACGAGAGCGACGGGTATCCCGATATCTCGACGTGCCAGTCGGGTATATATATCTGCCCGCACGACAGGACCATCGGCGTCAATATCAAAACTTATGACGAGAATGCATCGTCGACCTGTTATCTTGCAAACAACATAACGGATTTTGAAGTCAAAGGGGCTGACAATTATCCGTACGTTCTAAAAATCACGGACGACGGCGAGCGTATAAGACTGTACAGCAACGACGAGCTCGTGTGCAGTATCGTTATGTCGGACCCCGGCAAACACTATGAGAAGCATACGGCAAACGCGTACCCGTGTTTCGGATCCGCCGTTCTCTGTGACGCGGACGGAAAAGAAATAGCGACATACAAGGATCCGCTTCTTCAAAGCGACGCGTCCATATTCGGCTGGTCGACGAGAGCTTCCGACATGCGCGTAGACAACATAGTTGTAAAAGCTGAAAAAACGTATAATGCACAGCTTTTGATTGACAGAATTCCGTCAAAGATCACCGAAAAGAATCTTAACGAGGCAAACCCGCTTATTAAAGCGGCGCGTGAGGCGTTCGATCTGCTGACAGAAGAGGAACAGGCGCGCGTTGTCAACGCGGAAAAGCTCATCAGCGCCGAAAAAAAGGCTGCCGAGCTTGCGCCGGACACAACGGAGAAGGAGACCGAGCCGCCCGAAACAGAAACGGACGCGCGGACGGAACAAAATGAAACGGAGCCTTCCGCCGGCACAAGCGTGACGACCGATAAAACACCGGACGGCACGGAGACCGACGGAGACGATCCGTCGCAGACGGCTGTCGCCGATGATTCTCTTGCAATATGGATAATAACGGCGGCGATACTCGCCATGATCGGCGCGGCGGCGGGCTTTGTGGTGCATAAAGTCAGAAAGTGAGTCTTCGGTCATGAAAACAAAACTTATCAAAGTAGCGGCAGCTGCCCTGCTCGCAGCCGCTGCCGTGTCCGCCGCGCCGTACGCCGCGTCATCCGCGGAAAAGATCCTTCCGTATAACGGCGAAACAGGTACCGCGTATCCGGGCGTGACCTCGTCTGTCACAACGCATACATATGATTTTTCGGAAACTGATATAAAATTCTATTCGTCCGACACGGCGATCTCTACCGCGAGCCTGCGAACGAATATGATCTTCGACGGAAACACGCTTTCCTGCAAGCCGGGCAAAACTTTTTCGTTCGGTTCGGCTGATTTTCTCGGCGATGATTACGGCATATACGGCGGTAAAGCATCTTTCAGATTTGAAATAAGCGGCGGAGAGCTGTCTGCCGGAGTAAGACTCTCTAAAAAATCTACGGATAACGACCATCGCGGTATCTGGTTTTCGTTTGATGATGAAAAAATAACCGTATCGGAGCCGGAGTCGGGTTTTTCGGTCACCGTCAGCAAAGCGATAAAATCCGGAACGGCGGTCATAGAAGACAAAGCCGACGTTATAGAACTGTACGTAAACGGCGAGCTTGTCTGCGGAGTTCTTTACGACGCGTATAACGGCGCTGTTTCCGTAGCTGATCCGCAGGGGAAAACGCTTGCGGAAAAGGGATCTACTTCCGTCAGACCGGCAGGTTATTTCACGGTATTCGCCGACGGGCTTGACGGATACGTTGACGATATAAGCTTTGAGCATAACAGCCTGACCGTCAGCGCCGCAGCCGCCGCACAGCCTGTCGATTACTCAAACTGGGTCGCAGCGGACGACCGCGGAAGAACGACCCCGACGGGGATCGACAAAAGAGACGGGAAGCAGGTGGGTATATTCTACTTTCTTGCCCATACGGGAGAAGACACCGAATTTATTCAGGACATCACAAAAATATACACGGAAAACGGACTTGAAGGGCTTACGGATCATCTGACGGATCCGAAAAGCGACGGGGGCTATTATTGGGCTGAACCGTATTTCGGATATTATACAAGCGTTGATAAGTGGGTCTACCGCAAGCACGCCGCGCAGCTTTCGGCGGCGGGCGTCGACTTCGTGTTCCTTGATTTCACAAACGGGGCATATTATCCGGACGCGCTGCAGGTCCTGCTCGACACGTGGCTGCAGATACGTCGGGAAGGCGGTACGACGCCGGATATATGCGTATGCTGCCACACCGCGTACGGCGCTGTTATGGACGCTTTGCGCGGAACGGTGTACTCGGAGGAAGGCTTTGAAAAATACGGCGAGCTTTTCTACCGGTACAAAGGCAAGCCTCTTCTGCTCGCGGCGGTCGGCGATGACGACAGCGAAACAGGCAAATGGTGCCGCGAAACGTTCACCGTCCGCGACTGCTGGGCGTGGACGGACGAAGACGGCTCCTGGAACTGGCTGCAGGAGTACCGTAAGAGCGGAGATAAATACAGGATGATGAACGGCGGGCCGGGACGCGATGATGACGGCAATTTTGAGGAGCTTGCGCTCTGCGTCGGGCATCACCCGACAACGTCGAAAGGACGCTCCTTCGCAAACGGTAAAATACCGAAGACGGAAGACGATTACGGCTTTTCGCTCGACTCCGGCGCCGGAAAGGGCTTCGAAGCACAGTTCAACGCGGTAATGTATTTCGATCCGGAGATCGTACTCATAACCGGCTGGAACGAGTGGAGCGCGGGAATGTCGCACTATAACGATGAAGACACGTTCGCCGGATCACCCGCGCGCGGCTTTCAGTTTGTCGATCAGTTCAACACGGAGTATTCGCGCGACGCGGAGCCCATGCGTATGCGCCAGGGCGACGGCGTCGGCTTCGGCGACAACTTCTATTATCAGATGACGGGGTATATCCGCACTTTCAAAGGTACGGGACCCGTCGCCGCGGCGAGCGGTCAGAACGGCGCGGATCTTTCCGATAAGTCCTCGTGGAACAGCGTCGGACCCGTATATACGGATACAGCGGGCGATACGGAATGGCGCAGCGAAGACGGATATTTTACCGGCTGCAACTACGTGAACAACAGCGGAAGAAACGACATCGTCTCCGCAAAGGTAAGCCAGGACGCGGAATATCTGTATTTCAGGGTCGATGCCGCGAATGAAATAGAGATGGACGGCGGCAAAAACCGGATGAACCTGTTTATAGATACCGATAACGATCCGAAGACAGGCTGGGAGGGCTTCGACCTTATACTCAACCGGGCGCGCGACGGTCACTACGTATCGGTCGAATCGCTTGAAAACGGCTGGGACGGAGAAGCGAAAGGAAAGGCGCTTTACACGCTCGACGGCGAAACGATGGTAATACGTCTTTCCAAAGAAGTTGCGGGAATGACCGGCAAGGTTTCGGAAATGAGATTCAAATGGGCTGATAACTCAACTCTTTCGGGCGACGTCATGGAATTTGACGAGCTCGGAGACGCGGCGCCCGACGGAAGGTTCGCATTCCTGTACGTCTGCGGCGAAGCGGCTGACTCAGTACCGGCGGCAGAATACACGCTGCTCGGGCAGGACGGCGGCGTTGTTCCGGCGTCAGACGAAAAAACACCGTTTTCCGTCACTCCGTCAAACGGACCGGAACAACGTGAAAACGGCGAAACGAACCGGAGCGCCGTGAAAAAACATTCCGCGGCGTTGAAAATAATGATAGTCGCGGCGGGAGCGGTCGCCGGAGCTTGTCTGTTCTCCGTCATCGCGCTGCCGGATATCATAAAGAAAAAAATCAAATAAACGATCATCAGATATCGGGAGGTCATTATGGAAAAAGTAAGAATAGGCGTATTCGGAGCAGGTCGCGGTATGAGTATGGTAAACCAGATCCTGTCCGGAACAGAAGGAGAGCTTGTCGCCGTGTGCGATAAATACAAGCCTTCTCTTGATAATTGCAGAAACACGGCGGAAGCGGCGGGAATGAAAGACGTCGCTTATTATACCGATTTCGAAGATTTTATCAGGCACGACGGGATGGACGCCGTGATCCTGGCAAACTACGCGTATCAACACGCTCCGTATGCGATCCGTCTGCTCGACAGCGGACGGCATGTGATGTCGGAGTGCCTTACGTGCGCAACGATGAAAGAGGCGGTGGAGCTGATAGAAGCCGTGGAAAGGAATCCTCATCTTGTATACAGCTATGCGGAAAACTATTGTTATACCGCCGTCCGTCTTGAAATGAAAAAGCGTTACCGCAGAGGAGATATAGGCGAGCTGATGTATGCGGAGGGCGAATACCGTCATGACTGCTCTCCGATATGGCCGCAGATCACCTACGGGCAGAAGGATCACTGGAGAAATATCAACCCTTCCACCTTCTACTGCACCCATTCCATAGGACCGATCCTGTATATGACCGGACTGCGCCCCGTAAAGGTCTCCGGCTTTGAGACGCCTAATCCGGATTATATGTGGAATCTCGGCACCGCCGCCGGCGGCGCCGGAATGGAGATCGTCACGCTTGAAAACGGAGCGATCTTAAAGAGCTTACACGGAAATCTCAAGCACGTGTCCCCGTCAAATTACGAGATAAACGGAACACGCGGCGGCATGCGCGATCTTAACGACGGCAGAATAGAGGTTTACTGCGAAAAAGATAATGAAAACGGGCGCGGAAGTCACGACTCGTATTCGCCCGCGCCTATGATCGCGGAGGCGGAAAACAGCGGGCACGGCGGTGCCGATTTCTATACGACGCATTTCTTTATACAGTCGATCCTCGGAAACGAAGAGGCGAAGAAGCATACGATAGACGTTTATACCGCGGTAGATATGTGCATACCCGGTATTCTCGCGTACCGTTCGATATGTAACGGCAACTGCTCCGTTGACGTTCCGAATCTGCGAAATAAAGAGGAACGCGACGCGTACCGCAGCGATACGTTCTGCACTTTCCCTGACGCCGCGGGCGATATGTGGGTCCCGAACAATATACACGGTAAGAAAACACCGCCGGATTCGGTTTATGAAGAGGTGCGCCGCCGCTTCCTTGCGGGAGAACCGGGCTGATGAGATAAGCGCTTAAAAAGGGAGTCCGTTTGAAAAACGGATTTGTTGACGAAGGACCGCCATTCCAATCAAAAACGGAGGGAAAACCATGAAAAACAGAATACTGAGTTTATTGATAGCTCTGCTGACCGTCTTCACGGTTGCTCTCAGCGGCTGTACGGACAAGCCCGACGTGACCGGCACCGAACCCGGCACGGAGGATAATACGGTCACCGCAGCAGAAGAGGATACGGGTGTACACGACGACCTGCCCGAAATGAACTTCAATAACTATACCTACCGCATTATCGGTCAGGGAGGCGCCGGCTGGACAGCCTCGGATATGCTGCGCCCGGAAAAGCTTACCGAAGACGGTTTTAACGACGCTAAACTGAAAAGATATCTGAATATAGAAGAAAGGTTCGGCGTCAAAATAGAAACGTATTTGTCGGAGACCGTTTATTCCGTGGTACAGGGCGCCATATTGTCGAACGATCACAGCTTTGATCTGATAAATATGGATACCGGCAACACGTCAAGTGCGGCTCTTGCGGGACTGCTTTGCAATCTGAACGAGCTTGAATATCTGGATCTGTCAAAGCCGTATTACGATCAGAACTACGTACACGATATGTCGTTTGAGGGAAAGCTCTTTTCCGCCGTTACGGACATCACAACGATGGATATGTTCGTTACGTGGATAATGATGTACAACAAAGATATGATCGATAGATACGACCTTGAAAGTCCGTACGATCTTGTTCAGAACAATCAATGGACGTTTGACAAATTCAACGAAATGATCAAAGACGTTTCCGCCGATAACGGTGACGGCCGGTGGGATGAAAAGGATACATACGGCTTTGCCGCACATACCGGCTCCGCGGGAAACTTCTTCTACGCCGCCGGGCTTACGATCTGCTCAAAAGATGATGCGACCGACATACCGTATATTTCTCTCGGTGAAAAAAGCGAAACTCTGGCGCTTGCCTCGGAAAAGATAACCGATATCGTTTATAACGGCAATAAAACTCTTATGAATAATCAGATAATCGAGGCTTTTTCCGAAGGAAGGGCGTTGTTTCTGGCTGAAATAACCGGTTATCTCGACGTTTTTCGCAGCATGGAGGATAATTTCGGGATCGTTCCGTATCCTAAGCTGAGCTCGTCTCAGGAAAGATATTGTACGACTAACTCAAGCTGCATCATGGTGTTCTCCATCCCGGCTTTTTCCTATAAACAGAATGAGCTTGAGCGCTCGTCGATAATCTTTGAGGGACTGAACAGCGAATCATACAAGCTTATACGTCCGGCGTATTATATCGACGTGCTCAAAGGCAAACAAACGCGCGACTATCGCGACTACGAAATGCTCGATCTTATAAGAAACAGCCGTGTATACGACTTCGGTCTGTTCAATGATCTGGGCAAGCTGACGGGGATTTTCGCATCGCTCGCTTCGACTAAAAATCCGAAAGTCTCTTCGCTTCTGAAAAAATGCATTACGGCGGGAGAAAAGAAGATGGACGGTATACTTGAAAAATATCAATCCATATCGTGATACGGCAGCACTCAAAACATTTACGGAATCTCAATTGACGGTATTATCGTGGAGGTACATATGAGAAAAATACGTGTCGGCTATTTGCCGCTGTACATAAAGCTTTATGACGACAACGGACAGGACCGCTCTCCTTTGGTTGAACATATGAATAAGCTTATATCCGCGCTGAGAGAACGCGGGCTGGACGTATATCCGGCGGAGGAGCTGTGCCGCACGTCCGATGAGTTTGACCGCGCCGTACAGCGCTTCAACGATCTGAACGTAGACGCGGTCATCACTCAGCATCTCGCTTATTCTCCCTCGCTTGAATCCATAGGAGCGCTGCTTCGTCTTGACGCTCCGATCGTCGTATTCGATACGACGCCGGATTATCAGGTCCTTTCTTTGGCGGATCGAAAAAACTGTATCGACGACGATCACGGGATCCACGGCGTGCAGGATATGTGCTGTATGCTCCGCAAAAACGGAAAGCCGTACACCATCTGCGCGGGACATGCTTTTCACGGCAACGTGACAGACCGCGTAGTAGGTGCTTGCCGTGCGGCCGCCGCAAAACGGTTTTTCAGCACCGCCAGGATCGGCTCGGTCGGCGGTTCCTTTACCGGTATGGGCGACTTTATGATAGACGATGAGCGCTATAAAAACGATATCGGCGCTGCTGTGCGTTATATGACGCCGGAAGTCAGCCGCTTTTACCTGTCGCAGGTCACGGACGGGGAGATAGACGCGGAGATTGAAAAAGATGCGAAAACGTGCCGGTTTGACGTCAAAAACACGGAGAATTACCGTCAGGCGACGCGCAGCGGTCTTGCGATACGCAAATGGATGGAAGCGGAGAAACTGAATTGCTGCACCGTTAATTTCTTGACGCTTGACAAGTGCGGATTGCCGAAAATGCCGTTTGTTGAGTGCTGTAAGATACTGGAAAGAGGTCAGGGCTACGCCGGAGAGGGCGACGTGCTTACGGCGGGGCTGGTAGGAGCACTGTCACACGTTTATCCGGATACGACGTTTACCGAAATGTTTTGCCCGGATTGGGAGCAGGATCTGATTTTGCTCAGTCACATGGGCGAAAGCAATCCGCGTCTTGCCAACTGGAAACCGCTGATCGCCGATATGAAATTCAGATATAACAGCTGCGGGGATACGGTCGCAATGTACAACTGTTACCGTCCCGGAAAGGTCGTGTACGTCAACCTCGCCCCGATGAAAGACCGGTTCACTCTGATCCTGACCGAGGGCGAAATACTTGACGTCGGTCTGATCGACGGCGCATACCGCCGCAACACCCAGGGCTGGTTCAAGCCGTGCAAGCCGGTCGATCGGTTTTTGGAGGAGTATTCGTACGCGGGCGGTACCCATCATTCCGCAATGGTTTACGGCGCTGACATAGCGGAGCTCCGTGTATTCGGCAGGATGATGGGCTTTGAAGTCATCGAGATCCGGTAAAACACCGGTGTTATGACAAAAAAAGCGAAAGGCGTTTGATTATGGCATACAAGTATCTTCCGTTTTATGAGACGCAGGCATTCTGCATAAAGGCATTTCAGGGCTACGGCTTCGATGAGGAGGACAGCCGTCTTATCACCGAAGTTCTGCTTGAAGCGGATCTTTCGGGCATTGAGTCACACGGCATCCAGCGTCTGACAAGATATGATTATGAAATACGTTCCGGCTTTGTGAAGATCGGCTCCGAACCGGAGATCGTTTATGAAACCCCGATAAGCGCCGTTATGGACGGGCACGACGGTATGGGACAGATCATCGGCGTAAAAGCCATGGAGCTCGCGATCCGGAAAGCGGGCATAACCGGTATCGGTATAGTCACGGTGCGTGATTCCAATCACTACGGCATTGCCGGATATTACGCTGATATGGCTGCGAAGAAGCACCTTATCGGTATCAGCACGACGAACAGCGAATCCATTATGGTGCCGACTTACGGCAAGGAGCCCGTGCTCGGAACTGATCCGATTGCCTTTGCGATGTATGCGGAACCAGCTCCGTTCTGCTTTGACGCCGCTACCACGGTCGTACCGAGAGGAAAACTCGAAGTATACGCAAAACGCGGCAGCGGATTGCCGGACGGCTGGGCGATCGACGAAACGGGACGCCCGAGCTCCGACTCGGACCGTGTGCTGAAAAACATCATCAATAAATCCTGCGGCGGCATTCTTCCGCTCGGCGGCGCCGGAGAACAGACCGGCGGTCACAAAGGATACGGATTCGGCATGATATGCGAGATCATGACCGGCATATTATCTCACGGATGCACTTCAAACCACGTCAACCGCACCCCCGGAAGAATAAATACGTCTCAATGCTTTATCGCGCTGGATTACGGTATATTCGGGGACAAGGCTGAAACGGAAGCGCGTCTGTCAACATTTCTTGATGAAATACGTCATGCGGCCAAAGCCGACGGAGAACAGCGTATCTATATTCACGGGGAAAAGGAATTCGAGCGTCACGAAAAGGTATTGCGCGACGGCATACCCGTAAACGAAAAAACATATGAGGAAATGATCAGAATCGGTAAACAAACAGGAGCGGCAGACCTGTTGCCGAAGTATGTGAACCGATAACGTTCAGAACGTAAACGGTTTTATGAAAGGACGCGTTCAGAGATAATGACACGGGCGTGCCTTTGCTGTTATAAATTAAATATTCCGATAGTATTAATAAAAGCTTCATTTAAACGATGGAAACCGGTGGTATAATGGATTATGCGGAAAAATCACTTGCAAAAACGCGTCGAACCCGGAACGTATCGGCGTATCAAACGGAGGAATCACCATGAAAAGCGATACCTATCAGGATCTGGCAAAAACACTCGGAATCGACCGTTCTACCGTCAGTCGTGCTGTCAGACATTGTCCGGGAGTTGACAGTAAAACACGCAAACTGGTGCTTGAGGAAGCGATCAGGTCAGGTATTCACGGGCCGGTCGACCGCTGCAGTATTTATTGTATACTTCCGGATACTCCGACATACTTCTGGCAGAGCTATTACCGCGAGCTGAAAGAAGCGTTCGGGCAGACGGATATCAGCGTCAGATACAGCATTTATTCTAAGATCTATGATTCGGAAACGGTTCTTTTGTATCTGGATTATGTGAAGCAAAGTGAAGCGAAGGTGTTGATTATTTCAGCCGTTTTGTCTCCGGAAATAACAAAAAAACTGGAGATCATGCAAAACGAGGGATTGTATGTTATACTGCTCTCCGAATACGGTATACTGCCGAGATCCGCTTATGTCGGATCCAATTCCTATCAGGACGGCGAGCAGATCGGATGGTGGTTCTGTCAGCATTATTCACAGCAGACTCCGCTGATACTGAATACTACAAGCGGAAATGCCAACGTCGCGCAGCGCATCAGCGGCTTTCTCCATTCGCTTGAGCAGTTCAGCTCGATCTACGCTCAAAAAGTTCCCGTTATCCGGCTGACGGTAAATGATTTCCGCAATTCCAAGACTATTCCTGCTAAATTCGCGGCAATGATCGCCTCAATAAAAGAGGAGTATTCCTGCATATATATACCGTTTGGCAGTATCTATCTGCCGTTAGCTATCGTTAAAACCAATAAACTGATGCGGGTGCGGGTCAGCGTTTTGTTTGGCCATGACTGCTTTACCAAAGCCGGGATGTATGAGTCAGTATACCAGGGGTATACTGCGTCATGTAATCAGGATATTGCCCGTCAGGTAAAAACAGCAATTGATCTGGCTGTCTTATATCTCAAAGATCCGGTCTTGCCGGACAGACAATTATTTCATTTTATTTCGTCAAAGATATACAGTACGTTGGAATGATCAATTTGTTTCATGCGCTTTTGTTGTACCGGAAAAGAAAATTAAGCATAAATAAGCACTGACAGATAATAAGAACAGTAATATCCGTCAGTGCTTTTTTCATGTCAAATAATATGAAAACCTTAAAAAGTGCGAAGCCGTCCGGCACGCTTTTTTTGCGTTTAAGGGTCATAGCTCCACAATCTGAGCAATGGTATTAGAATTGATTTTATTGAATTATTATACCACTACCATATTTTCCCCCTCGATACATATCAAACATTGTTTCGTTTGAAGCATCTTTATAGACTTTACTCGCTGATGCGTAGTCAATCGCGGCAAAATCCATAAAATCGTTCATCATCCGCTGAATGCTTTTCTCTGTGAGCTGATCATAATAGAAATCCAGTGCAAGCAGGGCTTCTATGACCATCCTCGATTCCCGAAGATCAAGAATTCTTCTGAATTCTTCGACATATTGAGACTGCGAATCAGGATAAGGTTCACCGTGCTGAACCTGATATTCATACGTCATTTTTCCATAAGCATAAAACTTGTCAAGATCACATGCGCGGTATTCTTTCAAAACATCTTCATACAACTCTATAAACGCTGCAGCAGTGTCGCTTTTGGTTTCAAGCGTAATCAACTCCGGCGCGACCCATTTTGCTGTATATTCGTATTCATCATATAAAGTATGATTAAAATTACTGCTTACGCCCGGCATGAACACGGGTCCCTGCTGTAATTTTACGACAGCAATCTCAGCAAGTTCCATTGTTTCATCGCTTGGTTTCAAGTACACTTCGTTGTCCTCAATCTTGTAATACATCGCCGCACTGTCCCGTTCTGTGCTCTTGCTTCCGTCCGGGTATTCTTTGTTGACCTCCAACGCCCAGACGATCACGCCATCCGTTTTATTCAGACCTTGAATTTTCGTCGGCTTATCCGCTTTGGTGAATACAGCGGCGGGAACAACGATATCATCGCACTTCATTTGCTCAAAGCTGCCGTTCCATGTGTATCCAATGTCCGTTCCGTCATCAATGAGCTTTACAGTCTCAATCATATTGTTTTGGTCGATACGGCTGTAAGACATCAGAATTTTAGCAGTCGTACTTGATGGCGTCTTTTCATTTTTTGAACTGCAAACGCTGTAGACAGACACCGACAGATCCTCGCCGACATTGATTCTTGATTTTTCTGTCATAACGGCTATTTTTGCTCCGCTGACCGATTTATTATTATCAAAATCAAAACCGACTTTCAACATTTGATCTGTCGGGTTTTCATCAACGTATGGCTTTGAATAATGCGCAATCATCACCGCAGTCAGCGATACCGCAGCAATCAGCACGAATGAAACGGCTATGGGAAGCACTTTTCTTAAGGCAAAAACATTGTGATTATTCAATGAGTTACCGTCTGCGCCGTTTATAATACTGTTTTTTCTTTTTATGCTGCGATCTATAAGTCTTTCGTCTATTTGCGTCATTGCATCAAACATTTTTGAACTATTCATCCGGAACCTCCTTAATGAACTTTTTTAGTTTTTTTCTTGTTCTGGAAAGAGTACTCCTAATGCGGTTCTCCTTAAGATGAAACGAAGCCGCGATCTCAGCCGCGCTTTCAAAAAAATAGTATCTACGGATAAATATATCTGACTCTATGTCGTTAATTCCATGCAGAAACGAGTTTAGGACAGTCGTCAGTTTGTCTGCAGATAAATGAGAATTCTTGGGCAGGCATTCTTCAAGTTCCATATATACAAGTTCATTTTTATCCACTATGTACGATGTTGGAACGTCAAAAATCTCCGCTATTTTTTCGATCATATGCCAGTTCGGTCGGCGGACGCCTGTTTCCCACTTTGACACAAGATCTCTTGATACAAAAAGCGCTGAAGCAAGATCTTCCTGTGAGATATTACGACCGAGTCTCAAATCTGAAATTGCTTTCGCAATATTCAATAAGCTTCGCCTCCTTTCTTAAAAAATACCGGTAGATATCTACGCATATAATTATATCGCATTAATGCGAAAAGTAAAGGGACAAAACGCAACCATAAAGTTAACACAAAGAGAAAAAGCAGTATCACCAAGATATAAGAAAAGCAGAAAAATATACAATCAAAAAAAGCCGGTACAAACTGAAAAACATGTGCAGCAGGAAGCAGAGACATCGTGCAAACGCTCAAGGGGAAAGAACCAGTGAATAGTGAATAGTGAATAGTGAATAGTGAAGAGTGAATAGTGAAGAGTGAAGAGTGAAGAGTGAAGAGTGAATAAGGAAAAATCCCGCGCTGTCGCGCAGGATTTTTGGTCGGAGTGGCCGGATTTGAACCGACGGCCTGATGCTCCCAAAGCACCCGCTCTGCCAGCTGAGCCACACCCCGTTTGATATCTTTTTGTGATATGATAACACATTTTTTTAAAATTGTCAAGATGCAAACGGCGGCAACGCGCGGATCGAAGCAAAATATATACCGAATCATAACAAATACGGTCGATTTTACATGTTGACAAACGCCGCGATATGTGGTACAATAAACTCGTATCATTATAAGTATGATTATTCGGAGATATACATATGAGCGTGAAAAAAGAAAAAACGTTGAAGCCGGGGAAAAAGTCCGGCGGAAACGGTATAAATATCAGGTGGCTTCTTTTATCCTTTGACACCGTAGTCTTTGCGGTGTGCGTTGCCGTGCTGTATCTGCTGGGTGAACGCGGACCTTTTCCGTACGTTTCCGTCGCGATCACTTACGGCTGCGTGATCATATTCAGATTCATATTCAACATTTACCGTCAGGTATGGCGTTACGGCGGAGTACCCTCGTACATAAAGCTCATGATGTCGGACGCCTTCGCCTGCGCCGCCGCGATCATCCTCAATCTCATCATACCCGGTCCGAAGGATAGCCCGGCGTTTGTTTTGTCTCTTGCCGGGGTCGATCTCCTTGTCGCCCTCGGAGCGAGGGTCATATACAGCTACTGTTATAAAAACAGCGGCTCCAACAATTTTGTCGGACGTGTTTCGAGGTTTCTTCTCCGGATCTTCGGCATACGTGAGGAATGCAGGGACGGGCAGTCCGACGAGACGGTGAACGTCGCCATAGTCGGCGCCGGCAAAGACGGCACGGCGCTCGCCGAGGCTCTTGCTTCCGGCGAGAACACCCGCTACAAGCCGAAATTCTTCATAGATATCAAATCCGAAAAGATCGGCCGCCGTATATTTGACATCGAGATAATCTCCGAGGATCAGGTGACCCGCGACAAGCTTCACGACCTCGGCGTCACGGAGATAATTTTTGCGATCCCGGATATGCCCGGCGACCAGCGAAAGCTGCTTTACGAAAAATACAAGGATCTCGGCTGCAAGCTGAAGGTCTACGATAAAAACGCCATAATCGCCAACGGCAATCCGAACAGGATCCATCTGCGTGAATTCGATATCGAAGACCTGCTTTTCAGAAACACTCATAAAATGATCGACGAGCGTACCGCGGCGTATTACAAGGACAAAGTCATCCTCGTCACGGGCGGCGGCGGATCTATCGGCTCCGAGCTTTGCAGACAGATCGCGCACATGGGTCCCCGCACCCTCGTCATCCTCGATGTGTATGAAAACGGCGCCTATGACATCCAGCAGGAGCTGAGAATCAAATACGGAGCATCGCTTGACGTCCGCGTCGAGATAGTTTCCGTTTGCAACCTTGAGGGGCTTGAAAAGGTGTTCCGCGCCTATCAGCCGCAGATCGTACTTCACGCCGCGGCGCACAAGCACGTTCCTCTTATGGAGAAGAACTGTGTCGAAGCCGTTGAAAACAACGTATTCGGTACATATAACGTCGTAAGTCTTACCGAAAAATACGAAGTTGAGAGATTCATAATGATCTCCACGGACAAAGCCGTGAATCCGACGAACGTCATGGGCGCGACGAAGCGCGTCTGTGAAATGATCACGCAGAGCTTCTCGCAGCACGGAAAAGGCACCGTATACAGCGCAACGCGCTTCGGCAACGTTCTCGGCAGCGCGGGCTCCGTCATCCCGCTTTTCAAACGTCAGATCTCACGCGGAGGCCCCGTTACCGTTACGGACAAGCGTATAAACAGATATTTCATGACCATTCCCGAGGCGTCCCAGCTCGTTCTCCAGTCCGGCGCGATGGCGAAGAACGGGGAGCTGTTCGTGCTTGACATGGGACAGCCCGTCAGGATCATAGATCTTGCCGAGAACATGATAAAGCTTTCCGGCTACGTTCCGTACAAGGATATAGATATAATAGAAACAGGCCTTCGCCCCGGTGAAAAGCTTTACGAGGAGCTTCTCGTTAAGACGGAGGAGCTGGACAAAACAGAAAACAGCCTGATATTCATCGAGCGCGACGCTCCGCTGTCCTCCGGTGAGCTTGAAGAAAAGCTCGCCGTGCTGAAGGAAGCCGTCAGATCCGGCAGCGACGAGCAGGCGCGTCACGCCCTCATGGAGACGGTGCCCACCTACCATACCCCGGCTGAGGTCAACGGAAAATACTATGAAAAACCTCAAATAACACTTGAAGAAAAGAGCGTCTGAAATGGATTTTACAAAATGGATATATGACGCCGTCAAGGACGGCGTGCCCGAAAACGTCGCGGCGTACTGCTTCAATCTTTATGAATCTGCGGAAAACGGACGGTATGACGTACAGCTTGTCGCCAGCCCGTCCTTTGACGAGAACGATCCGGACTGGGCGTGCGACGAATGCTTCACCACCGGTGAAAACGTGTTTTCGATCGAAGCCGGCGGATATGAAGAGGCGCTTGAAAAATTCTCCGCAATGATAGAAAAGCCCGTGTCGCAGTGCGAGCTTCCTGCGTGCTTTACGGGAAAGCGGATCGCGTACGGCTTTGTCGACGGTGATCTTTACATAGTCAGAATAAGCTGAACCGGAGGAAAACTGCCGTGGATATAATGAGATTCAGACAGGTACACCTTGATTTTCACACCTCGCCTGCAATTCCCGACGTAGGCGGGGCTTTTGACGCGGAGGAATTCCAAAACGCCCTGCGTACGGGTCACGTTGATTCGATCACCGTTTTTTCAAAATGCCATCACGGTTATTCGTATCATCCGACGAAGGTGAACGAGATGCATCCGGGGCTCGGGTTCGATCTGCTCGGAGCGCAGCTTCGGGCGTGCGCCGAAATCGGCGTGCGCGCGCCGGTGTATATATCGGCGGGCTTTGATGAAAAGTACGCCGTTAAGCATCCGGAGCATCTTGTAAGATCGACTCCTGATCAGAAGATCGGCTTTGACGAGCCGGGGTATCATCTGATCTGCTTCAATACGCCTTATCTTGAGCTTCTTCTGGCTCAGATACGCGAGGTGCTTGAACTGTATCACCCGGCAGAGATATTCCTCGATATTTGCAGCATACGGGAATGCCGCTGCGCGTACTGCGTTGAGTCGATGAAGCGGAAGGGATACGATCCAAGCGACCGGCGCGACGTTTACCGCCACGGCAGGGAAGTATATTTCAACTACACGAAGGCGGTGAGCTCGCTCGTCGGCGAGGTCTCGCCCGGAACGGCGATCTTCCACAACGCCGGACAGATACCGTTCGGAGACCGGGAATTCGCGTCGTACGACACTCACCTTGAGCTTGAAAGCCTGCCGACCGGCGGCTGGGGCTACGACCATTTTCCGATGACGGCGTCATACAGCCGCCGGCTCGGCAAAGAGTATCTCGGCATGACCGGCAAATTCCATACGACCTGGGGCGAATTCGGCGGCTTCAAGCACCCGAACGCTTTGAGATACGAGACGTCTCTTTCGCTTGCGCTCGGAGCGAAATGTTCGATCGGAGACCAGCTCCATCCGTCCGGCAGGGCGGATATGTCGACGTACCGGCTGATCGGCGCCGCCTACTCGGAGGTCGAGGCGAAGGAAAAATACTGCCGCGACGTTACGCCCGTGACCGATATCGCGGTGCTGTCCGACGGCTATCCCGTCGGCGCGAACAGGATCCTGCTCGAATGCAAATATCTGTTCGACGTGATCGACAGATACTGTACGCTCGACGGCTACGGGCTTGTCATACTGCCGGATTCGCTTGAACCGGACGCTGTGCTTGAAGAGAAGCTTTGTTCGTATCTTGAACACGGCGGCAGGATCCTTGCGACCGGCAAAGCCGGATTTGACAAAAACGGATATTTCCTCGGCAAAAGCTTCCTCCGGATCAAAGGAGAACACGAAAACAAACCGAATTATATGCGGCCGTGCAGCCCGGACGGATTCGTCAACGGCGTAACGGAATATCATATGTCCGTTAGCTCGTACGATTTCGAATGCACCGGATTCCGCACCGCGGCGTACGCGGTCGACAGCTATTTCAACCGCACGGCTGAGCACTTCTGCTCTCACAGACACACGCCGGCAAGACCGGGTGACGGATACCCCGGCGCCGTTATATCTGACAGCGTCGGTTATATAAGCTGGCGCGTGTTCGAGGATTACGCGTCGCTCGGATCGCTTCATCTGAAGGAGCTTGTGCGCGTGATGATCGGGATGCTCCTGCCCTCGCCTTCGATGAAGGTGAGCGGACTTCCGGACCGCGGCGTGGCGACTCTGAACAGGCAGGGCGGCAGACTTGTGTGCCATCTGCTTTACGCTCATACGACGGTCCGCGGCAGCGGCGTCGAGGTCATCGAGGACACGGTCCCCGTGCACAACGTCACGGTCCGCGTGAAAACGGATAAAAAACCGTCATCCGTTAAGCTTCAGCCGGGTAACGGCGATCTTCCGTTTACGTATGAAGACGGAGAAGTGAAGTTTACGGTCCCGGTCGTGGACATACATCAAATGACAGTAATCGAATAAGGACGGACTTGCCATGAAAAGACTTATAGCCATAATTTTATCGGCTCTGATGCTTTGCTCCTGCGCGGCTGAAACGCCGGAGCCGACCGCGGAGGACGCGACGTCTCTGCCGGAAACGGAGACGGAAGAAACAACGGAGACGGAGCAAATGACCGAAACCGAGGAGATCACGGAAATGAAGAGGACGTTCAACAACCCGATATCCGATAAATCCATGCCGGACCCGTTCATCACGTATCACGACGGATACTATTACGGGCTTGCGACGGAGGTCGTCGTGCTCAAGCTGTACCGCAGCAGGACCGTTGAGGACCTTTTCATCAACGGCGAATCGAAGGAGCTTATTAAGACGGGCGACGATATAGGCGGCGGCAAAACGCTCGGCTGGAACATCTGGGCGCCTGAGCTTCATTACGTTCCGTCAAAAGGCAGATGGTACGTCTACTCGTGCGCAAGCACGGACGGCTTCGATTTCGGAGCAATGCGTATGTTCTGCCTCGAATCGGACGGGGACGATCCGTTCGGCGAATACACGTTCAAAGGGCTCACGGTGAAAAATCAGATCTGCATAGACCAGACCGTGTATTATGACGAAAAGACCGGCAATCTGTATACGGCTTACTGCGAGTTCACGGGCGACAGAGGACAGATCATAACTCTGGCGACGATGACAGAGCCGTGGAAGGTCGGAAACAAACGCGTCACCGCCACGTACCCGCAGTACGCCTGGGAAAGACGCGGGACCGATGAAAACAACGACGGCAGAGTAAACGAGGGTCCGATCTTCCTCGAGCACGACGGTCAGATCTTCCTTATATACTCGGCGAGCGGCTGCTGGTCCGAGTGGTACTGCCTCGGTATGCTCAAATACGTGGGACCCGATACGACAAAGGCGAATTTCGTCAACCCGGATAACTGGGTAAAGAGCAAAAAGCCGCTGTTCTCGGAGGGAAACGGGGTCTATGGGGTAGGTCACTGTTCGTTCTTCAAGTCTCCCGACGGTACGGAAACGTGGATGGCTTATCACGGAATGGCGACGCCGGACGCCGGAGTCGAGGGCAGATACGCGTATATACAGAAGATCGATTTTGACGAGGACGGCACACCCGTTCTCGGAGAGCCGGTCGCGAGGGCGACGGCGCTGGAGGTCCCTTCGGAAAAATAAGGAGGTTCGTCATGTACGATCCCAAAACGAAGAAATACCCGTATCCCGAGGATACGGCAGGCCATTATCTGATAGTCAAAAAGGACGACGGCACGGTGTTCGACACGTCGTATCCGTACGTTGACACGTCAGCCGGGATGAGGATAAAGCAGGCGCTTTTGCGCGCGGCTCTGTACGCCATCGCCTTTCCGCTTGCGGGCATAAGGCTCGGACTGCGGATCCGCGGCAGAGAAAACCTGAAAAAATATAAAGATATACTGAAAAACGGCGTCATCTCGTGCAGCAACCACGTTCATATGTGGGACTATATCGCGGTGATGAAGGCGGTCGCGCCGTTTAAAACGAATATCCTCGCGTGGGACAAAAATGTCAGAGGCGAAAACGGTAAGCTTATACGCCTTACAGGCGGCATACCCGTGCCCGTGAACGATCTTCACGCCACCTCCGCGATGACGAAGGCAGCCTCGGAGCTCGTTTCGGGAGGCGGATGGCTTCATATATACGGCGAGGGCAGTATGTGGGAATTCTACCGCCCGATAAGACCGTTCAAGCCGGGCATCTCGTATTTCTCCTGCAAAACCGGCAAACCGGTGCTTCCGCTCGCTTTCTCGTACAGAAAACCCGGATTCATACGTGAAAAGATCTTTCATCAGATCGCTCTGTTCGATCTAAACATAGGCGAGCCGCTATACCCCGACGGGTCGCTTCCGCGCGCCGCGCGTGAACGCGATCTTACGGTCCGCTGCCATGAGGCGGTATGCCGTCTCGCCGGGATAGATCCCGCGGAAAATCCGTATCCGCCGGTATATGAGAATTCAAAACGGGTGGATTACTATTGAAAAAAGACAGAGCCTCCGTTTACCGGAGGCTGCTTTTTTGAATTTACAAATCGTTTACAATTTTTCCTCAACCTGAAAGCCGTTTTTTGCGTTTATGGGACAGATAGGCAAGGGGATCATACGAAAGGAAACGACATGATACTTTTTATACCCGATACGCTTGACAGACCGGAGAAGGAGCTTCTCGGGGAGCTTTTTGACAGGTACGGCAAAAAGATGTTTTCGGCGGCGAAGAAGATAGTCGGAAACACCGCTGACGCCGAGGACGCGGTGCAGAACGCGTTCGTCTCCGCCGCAAAATGTCTGTCGAAGCTTGAGCGTTTCGACGACGATTCGGTCAAAGGATATCTTCTGACAATGGCGAAAAACGAAGCCGTAAACGTGATAAGGCACGCAGACAAATCCGTACCGTACGGGGAGCTGCCGGTAGAGGCTGATCCGTTTACCGACGTGAACGCCCGCGTGTGCGACAGAGAGGTATACGAAAAGATCATTTCGATAATGCACGGAATGGATGAAATATACAAAGCTCCGCTTTATCTTACGTGCGTCATGGGTATGACGGTGAAGGAGACCGCGGCGCAGCTGCACCGCAACGAGCAGACCGTGAAGGGCCAGATCGCCCGCGGCAAAAAAATGATCATATCACAGCTTAAGGAGGCAGGCTATGAGTTATCTTAAATATTCCTTCAAAGACGCTCTGCTCGAATCCGCCGTTCGCGAATACGGCGCGACGGAAACGGACGCTTCATGGTCGCCCTCCGAAAAGCTGATCAGCCGTATTGACGCTTTGTCCGCCAAAAGTAAAAAACGCGCGGTCTCTCCGCTTGTAAAATGGGTCGCGATCGCCGCTTCGGCTGCCGTGCTGTTCGGTGTTCTCGCGTCGGTCAGACCCGTAAGAGAGGGGATATCGGCGCTTTTCGGCAAAACGGACGAGACGGAGCCGCCGTCATTTACCGGCCCGCAGACGTATCTTACCGAAGAGGAGACCGACCGGATGACGGAAAAGACCGGAAACGCCTATCCTTCGACCGAGCCCGAAACGGAAGTCACCACACAGGAGACGACCGCGCCCGGTACATCTGCACCGGAAACGACCGCACAGGAGACGACCGTACCGGAAACGACTCCGCCCGAAACTGCTGTGCCGGAGACGACTTTGCCGGAGACGACCGTACCCGAAACGACCGCACACGAAACGAAAGAGCCGGAAACGACTCCGCCTGAGACGACCGAACCCGAAACTACGATACCGGAGACTGCGGCGCCCGTACCCGTGATCAGGTCTTACGATCCCGACGAATTTGACAAAAACGGTTACAGGCTGGCGGTGAACGGAAAAGGCATCACACCCGTAGTGAAGTTCAACGCGGTGGAAGGTGAACCGATCATACTGCCGTTCTCTCAGATCATGAGCTACTTGAACGGCGGCGAAGCACGGATCTTCACAGATTCTTTTATCCGTATCGTATACGGCGACTCGTCATTCGCGGTCAACGCGACGTATAAAAAGTCGATCACGAGTCAGGCGTTTGAAGGAAACTGGCTTGACGGTAAGCTTACGGAAAACAGCGTGCTTTTTCTGCACGGTACAGCGAAGACGAACGGCGTTCTGTATGCCGACGTGAATATAGTCAACGCTTTTCTTGCGGAATTCACCGGAGGAGGCGTGACAGTCGATACGTCGACAAAAACAATAGACGTAAGAGACGGAAAATACAAGGAAGAAACGATTGCGGCTGAGGATAAGCACGCTCTTCCGTTTGCGGAAGGTATGTTTTTCGTAAAGACTCCGGTCGATGATACGCCCGGGTTCTATGATATCGCGGTTTACGTAAACGCCGAAGACGACGGCGGCAGGTCCGTCAAGGCTTTCACGATAAGAGCCGCGGACGGCGCGCGTTTGAAGATAGCCGCCGCGAAAAACGAAAACGGCTCGGTGGAGTTTTATTCGTGGCTTGAAGAGCTTGTGATCGCGGATGAGAATTACAAATACATATCGTCGGCGTTACAGAACCGCGTCTCGTTCGTCATGGTCTACCCGGACGCGGCAGAGCCTTACCGCACGCGTATCGACGGTGAATCAGCTAGGATCGAATATTCAGAACAGACAAAAGACAAGATGATGAAGTTTACGAAAATCAAAATTCAGACGTCAACGGTCGAATTCGAAGCTGCAGAGCTGCACGAAAGAGCGGCAGCAATGAACGGCGTCATTACGGTATACGAGTCGGACGGCGAGACGGACAGCTATATGAAAGCGTTCGATGCGGACGACGTTTTCACGCTGAAGATCGCGCGTGAAAACGGGCTGTTCGACTGAATATGAATAAAAGCGCCACCGAATATGCGAGGTACTCTTAAGGACAGTTAATGAAAACCGGCTGAGTAAGGAACAAAATCCTTATTTCAGCCGGTATTTTGTCGCATATATCTGCCGACAGGACGTTTGTGTGCCAAACGTCAAAGAAACAGTTTACAGTTATGATTGCACGCGATGCGTGCAAGTTATGAATTGAGGCTTCGCCTCAACATTATGATATGAGTTCCGCAAACGTGCCGCAGGCACTCATAACTTGCGAAGCAATCATAACGCGCGTCAGCGCTCATAACGTTCCGCGTAAGCGGAACTC